>NZ_VDHF01000038.1:0-29853 GCF_006228025.1 Testudinibacter crocodili | reverse complement strand
TGGTTATTCTTTTTATAGAACTCGATTACAATACTTCATTATTGACAAATTATACGTTAGAAAAAAGAGATTCAGGGTAGAAAAATGAATTACAGCAGTGCGATTTTACGTAATTTTTTGGGTAAAACACCGGATTGGTACAAGGCTTGTATTTTAGGATTTTTAATTGTTAATCCGATTATTTACTTTGCTATCAGCCCGTTTTGGGCGGGTTGGCTGCTGGTTGCAGAGTTCATTTTCACCTTGGCAATGGCATTGAAATGCTATCCGTTGCAAGCCGGTGGTTTGTTGGTGATTGAAGCGGTTTTTATCGGCATGACCTCGCCGGATCACGTGATGCATGAAATTATGGCGAATATCGAAGTTCTCCTGCTACTGGTTTTTATGGTGGCGGGGATTTTCTTTATGAAGCAGCTGCTGCTGTTTATTTTTACCAAATTACTGTTGGGGATCCGCTCAAAATTGCGTCTGTCATTGGCGTTTTGCCTGAGTGCGGCTTTTTTGTCGGCTTTCTTGGATGCGTTGACCGTTGTCGCAGTGATTATCAGTGTCGGCACCGGCTTTTATGCGGTATATCATAAAGTGGCCTCTGGTTACACCTTTGACGATAACTCTGACGATATTTTTAATGATCAAAAAATTGATATGTCACGCAATACGTTAGAGCAGTTTCGCAGTTTCCTGCGCAGTTTAATGATGCACGCCGGGGTGGGTACCGCACTTGGTGGGGTGATGACGATGGTCGGTGAGCCGCAAAATTTGATTATTGCTGCACAGGCAGGTTGGGGATTTAGCGAATTTTTCTTACGCATGTTGCCGGTGACCTTGCCGGTGTTGATTTGCGGAACGTTAACCTGTTTGGCACTAGAGCGTTTTAAAGTATTTGGCTATGGACAGCGTTTGCCACAAAAAGTGTGGGTGGTATTGGCACGTTATGAGCGGGAACAAAGCCGTAAACTGACGGATCAAGATCGTCTGCGGCTGTATGTGCAAGCACTGATCGGGATTTGGCTAATTTGTGGCTTGGCGTTTCATTTAGCAGCCGTGGGGTTGATTGGTCTGAGTGTGATTATTTTGGCGACCGCACTTTGCGGTATCACCGAAGAACACGCCTTAGGCAAAGCCTTTCAAGACGCGCTGCCGTTTACCGCACTTTTAGTGGTATTTTTTGCGGTGGTGTCGGTCATCATCGATCAAGGACTGTTCCAGCCGATTATTAATTTTGTGCTGCACGCCTCAGATGAGACACAGTTAGCGCTGTTCTATATTTTTAACGGTTTACTGTCTGCCATTTCCGATAATGTGTTTGTTGGCACCGTGTATATTAATGAAGCCAAAGCAGCCTTGGCGGCTGGGACGATTACACAACAACAGTTTGAACTGATTGCGGTGGCGATCAATACCGGAACCAACTTGCCGTCGGTGGCAACACCAAACGGACAGGCGGCTTTTCTGTTTTTATTAACGTCATCATTTGCACCGTTAATTCGTTTATCTTATGGACGAATGGTTTATATGGCTTTACCTTATACTATCGTTTTAGCGCTAGTTGGGTTAGTATCGGTAGAACTATTTTTACCTAAACTCACTCTTTGGTTCCAAAGTATCGGTATATTTTGACAACATAATAAGGAAAGCGAATGTTATATTACTTAAAGCAGGTTTCCCTTAGCCGTGGCAGTTGGTTGCTGCTGTTGCTGTCCTGTTTGGCGTTTGAAGCCACTGGGCTGTATTTTCAACACGTCATGAAATTAGAACCCTGTGTGATGTGTATTTATGAACGTGTTGCGATTGCCGGCGTGGCATTGGCGGCATTGATTGGAATGATTGCACCAAGATTGTTGCTGATCCGCTTATTGGCGTTAGCGGTTGGCTTGGTAAGTGCGGTGAAAGGGCTGTTATTGGCGCTACAACATACTGATTATCAACTGGATCCGGTGCCGTGGAATCAGTGCCCGCTGATGGTAGAATTTCCCTCTACCTTGCCGTTAAATAAGTGGCTGCCGCAGATGTTTGAAGCTTACGGATCTTGCAGCGAAATTCAGTGGTCGCTGTTTGGTTTTGCTATGCCGCAGTGGTTAATAGCAATTTTTATCGGCTATATTTTAGTGTTGGGCTTGGTATTGATCAGCCAAATTAAACCGAGTCGCCGTCAGCGAACCCTGTTTAAGTAACAATAGGTAATATAGTCTGACTACAAAGTGCGGTTTTGACCGCACTTTGTATTTTATCTGTAATATTGATTTAATAACCTGAAATATTAAAATCCGGGATAAACAGATTCTGTTTGAGCCGCTTCACCTGTGTTATCAAGCTGCCGTCCGGATACAATTCGAACTCGCGCCAACCCGGAGGCAAAATATCCAAGTTGAAGTGGTAGCTGTCGGATTTAAACTGAATGCAGGTTGATGGTGTCGTCAGGATTCGGTAGTTATTCCACTGTGTATCCATTTCCTGATGGATATGCCCACTGATGATCGCTTTAATATGGTGATGTTGTTGCAAACAGCTTAAAAATTCTGAGGTATTGCGTAGATTATGTTGATCCAACCAAGCGGATCGGGTCGGCGCAATGTGGTGATGCAGCACAACCAATGTATATAAATCAGGATATTGTTCGATTTTTGCGATCAACCAGTCTAACTGATATTGATTCAGATAGCCGTGCGGCACATTCAGTACTTGGCTGTCCAACATCAAAATTTGCCAGTTATCGTTGACGATAATGTGTTTTAGCGGAGAGATAAATTCCGGATAACGGTTTAAGGTTTCAACCATGTGTGGCTGATAATCATGGTTGCCAGGAATCCAAAAAACCGGTTTTTGCAGCTGTGAAATCTCTTCGCAGAAATAGCGATATCCTTCCGGATTATTATCTTGGGTCAAATCTCCGGTCGCCAACACAAATTCAAAAGTGAACGGCGTTTGCTGAATTTCGGACAAAACCGCACTGAAGCTGTCGAAAGTGTTAATCCCCAACAAATCCGCTTTTTTATCGGCAAACAAATGCGGATCGGTTACTTGAATAAACCGAACTGGCAGCTTGTCAGAGTGGTGTAGAAAAGTCGTTCTCAAAATATACCAACAAAATCTATAAAAAATAAAAATAAGTTATAACTGATAAGATACTGTTTTTTATAAAAATGTCAGTAGTTTTATATTAAAAATGCTAGTAGGCGCACATTTTGTATTAAATAATCTTGAAAAATTAGAGTTACATCACTTTTTTTAGGCTATGCCCATAATTTTTTCAAACGTGGATAATTTAACTGTAGCCATTGTAAGCCGATCACTGCAATACTGTTGTCGATTTTACCGTTTTCAACCCACTGATAAGCCTGTTCACGACTGACGACGTGAACTTTGATGTCTTCATGTTCTTCCTCCAATCCATGCAAACCACCGGCTTGAGTGGCATCAACTTTGCCAGCAAATAGGTGAATACGTTCAAACACGCCGCCAGGGCTGTCCCAAACGCTCAATGCCGGAATAATCTGCTCAATTGCTATGCCCGCTTCTTCTTGTGCCTCACGCAGTGCCACTTGTTGTGCTTGTTCGCCTTGTTCTACCATGCCGGCGATCAATTCTAACAGCCACGGGGATTGATCGCTGCCAGCAACATAAGCGCCGATCCGCACTTGTTCGACTAAAACCACTTGATCGCGCTGTGGATCATAGGCGATAACCGCAGAAGCCGCACCTTTGTAGAGTAGTTCTCGGGTGACTGTGCTGCTATAACCACCGGCAAACAGTTTGTGGCGGAATTGGATTTTGTACAGTTTAAAGAAACCATCATAGACCAGATCTTGTTGTTCAACCGTTAAATCAGCGCTGGAAAATTGATTAATCGACATACATTATTTCCTTGATTACTCATGAAGTATGTTTCTTAGTGTATCAAATTAAGCATTTTTTTCACTTACATTTATAAATAGTTTTCGGTAAAATGTGCGAATGAACGATCATTTAGTGGAGAGTAAATATGAAAAAAGCAGCATTGTTGCTGTCAGTTTTAAGCTTAGGCTTGGCGCAACAAGTGATGGCGACATCCCTGCTTGACGCTTATGAACA
Organism: Testudinibacter crocodili; assembly: GCF_006228025.1. NCBI lineage: Bacteria > Pseudomonadati > Pseudomonadota > Gammaproteobacteria > Pasteurellales > Pasteurellaceae > Testudinibacter > Testudinibacter crocodili. The sequence goes on along the minus strand of NZ_VDHF01000038.1, from coordinate 25,782 downwards.
GGCGAAAATCAGTGACCCTATCGTGAAAAAAGCCTATGCAGATAGCCAGCAGATTATGGAAGGCAAAAATCAGGCGAAAGGCGCGTTGTTGCCTCAATTAAGCGCCAATGCCGGTTATAGCAGCAGCCGTTATATCGATCACGGCAGTAACCATAACAATGGTTTGGACAATAGCTTCAGCCAAAATCGTGCCTTCAGTGCTGGGCTGACCCTCAGCCAGTCGCTATTTAATATGAGCTTGTGGCGTAATTTGTCACTGCAGGAAAAAACGGCGCAGCAGGCAGAAGTGTCTTATCAAGCAACACAACAGAATTTATTGTATCGGGTGGCGGCAGCCTATATTAACGTATTAAACAGTATTGATACATTAACTTCAGTACAAGCGGAAAAAAGTGCGGTTTACAAGCAGTTAACGAATACTAACCAGCAATATCAAGTCGGTTTGGTCGCAGTGACTGATGTTGATGAAGCGCAAGCACAATATGACAGTGTAGTTGCCAATGAAATCGGTGCTAAAAACAATGTTGATAACAGTATTGAAGCGCTGTATGAAATCACTGGGCAGTATCCATCGGATATTCGCAAATTGGATACCAAAAAATTCAAAACCCAAAACTATGCCAACCCGAATCAGTACATTGCCCAAGGGGAAGAGCAAAATTTAACCCTGACTTACTATAAAATGGGGAAAGAGTTGGCAAAAGAGGGGATTAAAGTGGCGCAAAGTGCTTATTTACCGACAGTAAATCTGGTCGCAGGCTTGGCTCACACCAATTCGCGGATTCCAAACGCCAGCACTTACGGTATTGCAGATCGCAATTTGGATCGTGCCTCAATCGGTTTGGAAGTAGCGATGCCCCTATATACTGGCGGGCAAACCAGTTCTAAAGTTCGGCAACAGCAGCATGCTTTTGTCAGCAACTCGGAAAATTTGGAATCGACCTATCGTGATTTGGTGCGTAATATTCGCTCGACAGCCAATAGCTTAAATGCCTCTGCGAGTTCGATTAAAGCCTACCAACAGTATGTTAAATCCTCGGAAAGTGCTTATAATGCCACGTTATCCGGCTATCAAACCGGCACCAGAACGATTTTAGATGTTTTGACAGCTACCCGATCTCGCCATGAAGCACAACGCCAGTTAGCTTCGGCGCGTTATAATTATTTGTTACTGGAATTACAATTGCGTCAGCTGTCAGGTACGCTGAATGAAAACGATTTAACTCGTCTCAACAGTTTGTTGACGATTAAGAGTAAGCTTTAACAAAGCCAAAAGCAACAAGCGCTAGTTTTGTTTATACCCAAAACCAGCGCTTGTTGAAATGCACCGTTTTTATCGATCAAGCGTTGATTACGAACGCTTCATAATTTCAAAAAACTCTTCGTTGGTTTTTGCCATTGATAATTTATCAATCAGGAATTCCATCGCTTCAGTTTCGCCCATCGGGTGAACGATCTTACGCAGAATCCACATTTTTTGTAGCTCATCAGGGGTGGTGAGCAGCTCTTCTTTACGTGTGCCGGAACGGTTGAAGTCGATCGCAGGGAAGACGCGTTTTTCGGCAATTTTACGCGACAAGTGCAGCTCCATATTACCGGTTCCTTTAAACTCTTCGTAGATCACTTCGTCCATTTTAGAGCCGGTATCCACAAGTGCGGTCGCAATAATAGTCAAGCTGCCACCTTCTTCTACGTTACGCGCCGCACCAAAAAAGCGTTTCGGACGGTGCAAGGCGTTGGCATCGACCCCACCGGATAGGATTTTGCCTGATGCCGGGGTGACCGTATTGTAAGCACGTGCTAAGCGAGTGATTGAGTCTAATAAAATCACTACATCTTTTTTGTGTTCAACCAAGCGTTTGGCTTTTTCAATCACCATTTCAGCCACTTGCACATGGCGTGCCGCCGGTTCATCGAAAGTTGAAGCCACAACTTCGCCCTTGACCAAACGTTGCATCTCGGTCACTTCTTCCGGACGTTCGTCGATCAGCAACACCATTAAAATACATTCAGGGTAGTTGTAGGTGATGCTTTGTGCGATATTTTGCAGCAACATGGTTTTACCGGCTTTCGGTGGTGCTACGATTAAGCCACGTTGTCCCTTACCGATTGGCGCCGCCAAATCCAGCACACGTGCGGTTAAATCTTCAGTTGAACCGTTGCCGCGTTCCATGCGCATGCGTGAATTAGCATGCAGTGGGGTCAGGTTTTCAAACAGGATTTTATTGCGGGAAATTTCAGGGCGATCGGCGTTGACTTCTTTGATTTTGAGCAGGGCAAAATAGCGCTCGCCCTCTTTTGGCGGTCTGATTTTGCCTTCGATCATATCGCCGGTGCGCAGGTTAAAGCGGCGAATTTGGCTTGGTGAAACGTAAATATCGTCTGGTCCTGCCAGGTAAGAGCTGTCGGCAGAACGCAAGAAGCCGAAGCCATCTTGCAGAATTTCCAAAACGCCGTTACCGAAGATGTCTTCACCGCTCTTTGAATGTTGTTTTAAAATTGAGAAAATAATGTCTTGTTTGCGTAAACGCGCTAGGTTTTCCAAGCCCATTTGTTCTTCGCCAATGCGGACAAGCTCGGAAACCGGAGTATTTTTGAGTTCTGTAAGATTCATAATGGAGAAAATTAAAGTTAGATTAAGATTAGATAAATGAATATGTGAGTGTTGTCACTGAAAAGTGTGACTCAGACTTTTTGAGTGGCGATAAAATTACCACTAAAAGTGCGGTCTGTCCAGACTGAATTCGAATTAATCCCGTATTTCTGCCGACAAAAAACAAAAATGGCGATAAAAAGATCGAAATTCTGGATTAAACGATGATTTATTTTATACCTCAGCGCTGCTTCATGCTATCCTTAGCAAATTTTAGCGATGTGAAATTTCGACATCGCCATCAATCTGAACCTTAATCTCGGATTATTAGGGCATGCCCTATGCAGCCGGAAAACATATCGATAGAGAATATGCAAACAAATAAACATTTAAGACGGACACGTTTCAGCGACTTCCCGATCAACCCTCAAGTGCTAGCTGCACTGAGTGACAGTGGTTTTGAATATTGCACTCCGATTCAGGCATTGACATTGCCGTTAACCTTGGCGGGTAAAGACGTTGCTGGGCAAGCGCAAACGGGAACCGGCAAAACCATTGCGTTTTTGATTGCGACATTTCACCGTTTGCTGAGTCAGCAAAATGATGGAGCACAGTACCAGCATAATCAACCCAGAGCATTGATTTTAGCGCCAACCAGAGAGTTGGCAGTGCAAATCGACAGTGATGCCGCAAAACTGGTTGGACGTACCGGACTGAAAACCGCACTTGCCTATGGCGGGGATGGTTATGACAAACAGTTGAAAGCGATTGAAAACGGGGTGGATATTTTAATCGGCACCACCGGACGGGTGATTGACTACGTTAAACAGGGAATTATCAATTTGGATAAAGTGCAGGTGGTGGTGCTGGACGAAGCCGATCGGATGTTCGATTTGGGCTTTATCCGTGATATCCGTTATCTGATGCGAAAATGTCCATCGGTGCAACAGCGGTTGACGCTGCTGTTCTCCGCCACGCTCTCTTTCCGAGTACGAGAATTGGCGTTTGAAGACATGAATCAGGCGGAATACATCGAGGTAGAGCCGCTGCAAAAAACCGGACACCGTATCACCGAAGAGCTATTTTATCCGTCTAATCAGGATAAAATGCCATTGCTGCAAACCTTGTTGGAAGAGGAGTGGCCGGAGCGCTGTATTATTTTTGCTAACACCAAGCACCAGTGTGAAGCAATTTGGGGCTATTTGGCGGCGGATGGACATCGGGTTGGGTTGCTAACCGGTGATGTGGCGCAGAAAAAACGCTTGGCGCTGTTGGACAAATTCACGCGCGGCGAATTAGATATTCTGGTGGCAACCGATGTGGCAGCACGCGGTTTACATATTCCAGCGGTCACCCATGTATTCAACTATGATTTGCCGGACGATTGCGAAGATTATGTACACCGTATTGGGCGTACTGGGCGTGCAGGAGAGAGTGGTAAATCAATCAGTTTTGCTTGTGAAGCCTATGCCATGAATTTACCGGCGATTGAAACCTATATCGATCATACTATTCCGGTCAGTCAATATGATGCTGATTCGCTGTTGCAGGATCTGCCAAAGCCGTTTCGCCTAAGACGTAGCAGCTCGGTCAATCGGGTTAATCAGAAACGTGGGCATAAAAAGCCCGGTTTGCGTTAATCCACTATTATTAAGAATTTTTTAAGCTTGAGCAGGTATAACTGATATGGTTCAAGCGGATTTGAACACATTATTTTAATGAGGAAACTTTTGCAAAATTCATTAGTCAAAGCAGTCACTGAGATTTTAGATGACTTAAAAGCAACCGATATTAGCATTTTTGATGTGCGAGCCAACGACGGAATCACTGATAATATGGTGATTTGCACTGGCACATCTAGTCGCCATGTGGGTTCGATTGCCCAAAATTTAGCCGAGAGCTGTAAACAACAGGGGATAGAATCTTTTGGCAGCGAAGGTGTTGTTACCGCTGATTGGATTGTGGTGGATTTCGGGCAGGTGATTGTGCATGTGATGCAGCAAGAAAGTCGTGATCTGTATCAGTTGGAAAAACTCTGGGGCTAGCCGCAGCAGATGAAAATTCAGCTTATTGCGGTTGGCACCAAAATGCCGGCTTGGGTAACCAGCGGTTTTGAAGAATATCAGCGCCGTTTTCCAAAAGATATGCCGTTTGAACTGGTGGAAATTGCCGCCGGAAAGCGTGGTAAGAATGCCGATATCAAACGAATTTTGGAGAAAGAAGGCGAGCAAATGCTGGCAGTTTGCGGTAAAAACAGCATGATTGTCAGCTTAGATATTCCCGGAAAACCGTGGACTACCGAACAATTGGCGGATCAGTTGGAAAGTTGGAAAAATGACGGTAGAGATGTGTGTTTATTGATTGGTGGACCAGAAGGGCTGTCGCCGCAATGTAAACAGGCTGCGGAGCGCAGTTGGTCGCTTTCGCCCTTAACTTTACCGCATCCGTTAGTTCGGGTAGTCGTGGCGGAAAGCTTGTACCGTGCTTGGAGCTTGACCACCAACCATCCGTACCATCGTGAATAGTATTAAACGGCAGAGCTGGCAGTAGTAGCATGGCAAGAGAAATTATTCGAGATAATAAAGCAGAACAAAACCTATTTTTACGCCGGGTGTTGGTGGCGTTTATCGGGGTTTTAGGGTTGCTTTCATTGCTGCTGCTGAATGTTTATCATCTGCAAATTAGAGATTATGAAAATTATCAAACCCGTTCCAATGGCAATCGGATCAAGTTATTGCCGGTGGCGCCAACCAGAGGCTTGATTTATGATCGTAATAATAAGGTGCTGGCAGAGAATTTGACTTTTTTCGGGCTGTATATCGTGCCGGAAAAAACCGAGAATCTACAACAGACCTACGATGCGCTGCGGCAAGTGGTCGGTTTGACCGATGAAGATATCGAAACCTTTGCCAAAGAGCGGCGCAGAAATTCGCGTTATACACCGATTTTATTAAAATCCGATTTGACTGAAGAGCAAATTGCACGTTTTTCGGTCGATCAACACAATTTTCCCAGTTTGGAAATTCGTCCGTATTTTAAACGACACTATCCTTATGGTGAAGATTTGACCCATATTTTGGGTTATGTAGCAAAAATTAACGATAAAGATATCGAGCGCTTGCGAGACGAAGATGAACTAGCCAATTATGCCGGAACCAATGATATTGGAAAGCTGGGAATTGAGCGCTACTACGAAACTCAGTTGCACGGCGAGGTTGGTTTTGAAGAGGTTGAGGTCAACAACCGCGGTAAAGTGATCCGTACGTTGCGCCAGCAACCGGCAGTATCCGGTAAAAGTATCAAATTGACGATTGATTTGGCGCTGCAACGCTACATTCGTCAACAATTAGAAGGGCGGCGTGGGGCTGTGGTGGTATTGGACCCGCGTGATAACAGCATTCTGGCGATGGTATCTAGCCCGAGTTATGACAATAATTTGTTTGTTGGCGGCATCTCTTCTGCCGATTATAACGGCTTGCTAAACGACCCTGATCGTCCGTTGTACAGCCGCACCACACAGGGGGCGTTTCCACCGGCTTCCACGGTTAAGCCGTTTATCGCAGTAGCAGCATTGCAAGATGGGATTATCACCACTAACAGTACGATTTTTGATCCGGGTTATTGGATCTTGCCGGGAACAGATCGGCGCTATCGCGACTGGTTAAAGAGCGGTCACGGCCGCCTGAATTTGAATAAAGCGATTATGGAATCGGCCGATACCTATTTTTATCAATTGATTTACGACATGGGGATCAACCGTTTTTCTGAGTGGATGAAGCGGTTTGGGTTTGGTATGCCAACCGGGATTGATATTCGTGAAGAAACCAGCGGCGTGATGCCGACTCGTGAGTGGAAGCAGCAACGGTATAAAAAACCATGGGTAATCGGCGATACGATTCCGGTCGGTATCGGGCAAGGCTATTGGACCTCGACACCGTTGCAAGTGACGAAAGCGTTGAGTGTGTTGATCAATAACGGTAAGGTGATGACACCGCACTTTATGCAGGAAGTGATCGGCAATCAGATCGAACCGTACCGCGATCCGAAGCTGTATGAAGATATCAACGGGATACCTCAAGCCTATTGGAATGCGGCAAAAACCGGTATGTACAGTGTGTTATACGGCAGCAGCGGCACAGCCAGAAAAGTGTTTACCAATATGCCTTATCTGGCGGCGGGCAAATCTGGAACCGCACAGGTGTTTGGTTTGAAAGAGAATCAAAAATATGATGCTTCCAGTCTGGCTTCGCATCTGCATGACCATGCATGGTTTATCGCTTATGCACCTTATAACAACCCGACGATTGCATTGTCGATCTTTTTGGAAAATGCCGGCGGTGGTTCCAGTCAGGCGGCGCCATTGGCGCGTGCGATTATGGACCACTATTTGTTGGATATGGGATATTTGAAGCAAAGTGCGGTGGCAACCGAGAGCGGGCAAAGCAATGAGTGACGAAAAGAATTTTTTTAGTGCGCTTTGGCAGCGCTTTCATTTAGATTTTTTGCTGTTTGTCGGGCTATTGGCAATCAGCGGTTATGGCTTGATGGTGCTGTATAGTGCTTCTGGCGGCAGCGAAGTGATGTTTCGTAGCCGGATTATCCAAATTGCATTAGGATTTGGTGTTATGTTGGTGATGGCACAGCTGCCGTTGCGTTTTTACGAAAAAATTGCTCCTTATCTGTATGTGGTGGCTGTGGTGATGTTGTTGTTGGTGGATCTGATTGGTATTACCAGCAAAGGCGCACAGCGTTGGTTAGATTTAGGATTATTTCGGTTTCAGCCTTCAGAGATCGTGAAACTATCAGTGCCGTTGATGGTGGCAGTGTATTTAGGGCGGAAGAAACTACCGCCGAGCTTTACGGATACCTTAATTGCGCTGGTGTTGGTGTTTGCGCCGACGATATTGGTTGCGATTCAGCCCGATTTAGGAACATCGATTTTAGTTAGCGCCTCCGGCATATTTGTTGTATTCTTAGCCGGTATGAGTTGGCGCCTGATTGCCGCTGCCGTTATCGGGTTGGCAGGATTTATACCGGTGATGTGGTATTTCCTGATGTATGACTACCAACGGACACGGGTTATGACGTTGTTGGATCCTGAGTCAGACCCGCTAGGAGCAGGCTATCATATCATTCAGTCTAAGATTGCTATCGGCTCCGGCGGGCTGTTCGGCAAAGGCTGGATGCAAGGGACACAGTCTCAATTGGAGTTTTTACCGGAACCGCATACGGATTTTATTTTTGCGGTGCTAAGTGAGGAACACGGTATGGTCGGCGTCTTAGTCTTGCTGGCCATTTATATGTTTATTATTATTCGGGGATTGATCATCGCTGCCAAAGCGCAAACGGCGTCGGGCAGAATTTTAGCAGGTGCAATCACCTTAATCTTTTTTGTATATATTTTCGTTAATATCGGAATGGTAAGTGGAATTTTACCGGTGGTCGGTGTTCCTTTACCGCTAGTGAGTTATGGCGGAACTTCGTTTGTGACCTTGATGGCAGGCTTTGGTCTGATGATGTCGATTTGTAGTCACAAACGTAGCCTGACGCATTTTAGATAAATACAATCTTAACGTCAAAATAGGAAATTTTTATGACATTTTTAAAATCAACCATCTATGGCTGTTTAATGATGTTTGCAATCGCCATCAATGTACAAGCCGCGACGTCGACGCAGAACTTGTTTGGTGTAAGCGGGCCCAAGAAATTAATGGCAACTGCGCAAACTGCGCAGAGCCAAACTTATAAGGTTAAGGGAAAGACCTATCAAACCCTAAACCGTAATACCTCGAAAGAGTATTCAATGACCGGTACGGCAAGTTTTTATGCCAGTAAATTCCATGGACGTAAAACCTCTAACGGGGAAATTTATAACGAAAATTTGATGACGGCAGCACATAAACGTTTGCCGATTCCGTCTTATGTGTTGGTGACCAATGTTAAAAACGGTCGTCAAGTAGTGGTGCGCATTAATGATCGCGGGCCTTTTGTCGGTGATCGTAAAATCGACTTATCCAAAGCAGCGGCGAGGGAGTTGGGCATGTTGGCTAAGGGCACTGCACAGGTTAAAATGGAAGTAGTGCATGTGGATAAAAACGGCAAAATCAGCGGACCGGGCGGGGAAAAGCTGACTAAGCTGGCAAAAAATAAAAATTTGCCATTGCCGCAAGCAAATCAGCCGATGTCGATACAGTTGGCAGAGAATAAGCCAGTCAATGCGACATCTCAATCTCGTGACCGCACTTCAACTGCTGCGGTAGTTGCTAGCAATGGCAATAAAGTGCGGTTGAGTAATGAAACGAAATTAGAGTATGAGCTGCAAAGTATGAACCTTGATAGTAATGCAGAAGCCAAAGCCTTGATCGCTCAGCTGTCGATGAAAAATGTCAACAGTGAAATTATTCAAGATGGCAGCCGTTTTAAGGTTAAATTTGGACCGATTGCTTCACGCGAAAGTGTTAATCAGTTAAAAACCGAGTTAGTGCAGAACGGGCAGCACGATAATATTTTGTACTCTTATAACGCTAAATAATGATTTTAACCACTGTTTGTCAAGAAAGGATTTTGTTTGCTATGTTTTATAGAAGTAAAGTGAAAACGACGTTGTTAGCAACGGGACTGCTATTTGCCACTTCGGGTTTTGCTGCCGATGAGGCTGTTCAGTTCAATATTGCGCCGCCACAATTAAACGCTCAAACGTTTATTTTAATGGATTATCATACCGGTGCGGTGTTGGCTGCGAAAGAGCCGGATCAACGCCAAGCACCGGCAAGTCTGACCAAGATTATGACCAGTTATGTAGTGGGCGATGCAATCAAGCAAGGCAAAATCCGTAATGAGGATATGGTTACTGTTAGTGAGAATGCTTGGGGACGCAATTTCCCAGGTTCCTCGAAAATGTTCTTGAATGTGAACCAGCAGGTCAGTGTCAGCGACTTAAATCACGGCATTATCATTGCTTCCGGCAATGATGCCTGTGTTGCGATTGCCGAACATATTGCCGGCACGGAAAAGAATTTTATTGATATTATGAACCAATATGTGCAGAAATTTGGGCTGAAAAATACCCACTTTGCGACAGTGCACGGCTTGGATGCAGAAAATCAATATTCTTCTGCGCGCGATATGGCGATCATGGCATCGCATATGATCCGCGATTTGCCGGAAGAGTATGCTATCCACTCCCAAAAAGAGTTCACCTTTAACAAAATTAAACAGCAGAACCGCAACGGTTTATTGTGGGATAAAACCTTGACGGTGGACGGTGTTAAAACCGGACATACCGATCAAGCCGGTTATAACTTGGTTGCTTCTGCGGTGGACGGTGATACCCGTTTTATTACGGTGGTAATGGGCGTGCCGACAATCAAAGGGCGTGAAGTCGAAACTAAAAAACTGTTGCAATGGGGCTTTAATAACTTTGAAACCTTAAAACCGCTGAACGCTGGTACGGTGGTTTCCGAACAGACGATCTACTACGGTAAAGAGAATAAAGTCAAATTAGGTACTATTGAAAACGGCTATATCACTATTCCGAAAGGTAAACAGGCAGAGTTGAAAGCTCGTTACGAACTGAGTAAAAAATATTTGGAAGCACCACTGCAAAAAGGTGATGTGGTCGGACAAGTGATTTATCAGCTGGACGGCAAAGATGTGGCAACCATTAATTTGCAAGTGCTGGAACCGATCGAAGAAGCCGGCTTCTTCGGCAAAATTATCGACTGGATTATTCTGACAGTGAAAAGTCTGTTTAGCTAATCCTTGAAAATTGGCGTGGCGAGTCCTATTTATTAGCCATCATAAAATCCCTGCCAGTCAGGGATTTTTAATTAACAAATAACAAAGATCAACAGACCCTAAGGAAATAAAATGGAAAAAACCAAATTACATGAACTACTCGAATTTCCGTGCGATTTTCCCTATAAAGTGATGGGCTTGGCACAGCCGGATTTACAGGATAAAGTGCTGGAAGTGGTACAAAAACACATTCCGGGTGATTACGCGCCGACCATTAAACCCAGCAGTAAAGGCAATTATCATTCGGTATCGATTACCGTGAGAGCCGACAATATCGAACAGATTGAAACCCTATATAAAGAATTGGCAGAGATCGATATTGTTAGAATGGTGCTGTAACAGCAAAACGCAAAGTGCGGTTTGAATCTAATGAAGAAACCATCTATGCCATTCTCAGAACAGCAAATAATTGAGCAATCAGCAGAACAGCCGATAGCAAATCGTCTCATTGTACGTCAACTGGGCGTTCAGCCTTATGAAACGGTGTGGCAGCAGATGCAGCAGTTTACCGATAACCGTGATGACCGCACTTTAGACGAAGTCTGGCTGGTGCAGCACTCGGCGGTGTTTACCCAGGGACAGGCAGGTAAAGCTGAGCATCTGTTGCAGCAATCTGCAATTCCGGTGGTGCAGTCCGATCGCGGTGGGCAGATTACCTATCACGCGCCGGGGCAGCAGGTGATGTATGTGCTGCTAGATATTAAGCGTAAAAAAACACAGAGTGAAGCCACATTTAGTGTGCGCGATCTAGTGTCGGCATTAGAGAATACGGTAATACAGACCTTGGCAGATTACAGTCTTCAAGCATATGCTAGAGCCGACGCACCGGGCGTTTATGTTGAGGGGCGTAAAATATGTTCGCTTGGTTTACGCATCCGCCGTGGTTGCTCGTTTCATGGTTTGGCGTTAAATATCAATATGGATCTAACGCCGTTTAATGATATTAATCCGTGTGGTTATGCCGGTCTGGAAATGTGCCAGTTGAGCGAATTAATCGGTGATCAGACTTTACTTTGTGAGCAGGTTGCCCCACAATTACTGCAACATTTTATTAACCTAATGGATTATCAACAGATCCAATACGTTGAAAATTAATTGAGCCTTAATCCGAATCAAAACAAATCGAGAGCTATAATGGGTAAACCTTTCAAAATGGAACGTGGCGTGAAATATCGCGACGCCGCCAAAACCTCAATTATTCCGGTCACCAATATTAATCCTGATCAGGAACTGTTGCCGAAACCGGCATGGATGAAGATCAAACTGCCGGCAAGTTCCGCAAAAATCGACAGTATTAAAAACGGCATGCGTCGCCATGGTTTGCACTCGGTGTGTGAAGAAGCCAGTTGCCCGAATTTGCATGAATGTTTCAATCACGGCACGGCAACCTTTATGATTCTGGGGGCAATCTGTACCCGTCGCTGCCCATTTTGCGATGTGGCGCATGGCAAACCGTTAGCGCCGGATCCAGACGAGCCGAAAAAACTGGCTGAAACCATTCAAGACATGAAATTGCGTTATGTGGTGATCACCTCTGTCGATCGTGATGATTTGCCGGATCGTGGTGCGGGGCATTTTGCTGATTGTGTGCGTGAGATTCGCAAACTCAATCCGAATATCAAAATTGAAATTTTAGTGCCGGATTTTCGCGGCAGAATCGAACAAGCGTTGGATAAATTAAAAGACAATCCACCGGATGTATTTAACCACAATTTAGAAAATGTACCACGTTTATATCGTGAGATTCGTCCCGGTGCTGACTATCAATGGTCGCTAAAACTACTGCATGATTTCAAACAGATGTTCCCCCATATTCCGACCAAATCCGGTTTAATGGTGGGCTTGGGCGAAACCAATGAAGAAATTTTAGAAGTGATGCAAGATTTACGCAGCAACGGCGTTACTATGCTGACCTTAGGGCAATATTTGCAACCAAGCCGTCATCACTTACCGGTGGCACGTTATGTGCCGCCAAGCGAGTTTGAGATGATGCGTGAAAAAGCCGACGCGATGGGCTTTGAACACGCCGCCTGTGGACCGTTTGTGCGTTCTTCTTACCATGCCGATTTACAGGCACAAGGCATGGAAGTCAAATAAACTCTGCCTGCGACTGCCTGTGATAGTTGCTTGATCGTACTCATAATAATATGACCGCACTTGTTGTTTTTTAAAGCAAAAGTGCGGTTTTTTTATACTTCTAGAATACTACTTTAGAGGTATTTTGAGTGAGAAATTTGATCAAAAACAACTATTCAAGATATATCTATGCAAAATATAAGGTCTTTTGCTAATTTAGCCTTGAAAAAGCTGAATCTGATTGTGCAATGTTATTCTTTATCAATAGTATGGCTTTTAGTATAAATGTGCATTGCTTTTTAAATCTATCTTGTGGGAACGTCTCTACGGAGGAAATTATCGTGAATATCGCAAAACAAAAACTGACCTCGTTATTCAGCCTGGTCGCTTTAATCGGTGCCGGTTGGTTGTCAACGCAAAACGCACTGGCAGAGCAACAAAAAACAGAAGCCGATTCAAAAGTCGTTATTCAATCGAATAACCAAAAATTTGCAGAAAAATACCCGTTGCAATTTAATACTTGGTCGGCAACTTCAGAGTCTGACGAATTAGCCTCGGCAATTGGTGAAGATCCACGCATGATTGTGCTATGGGGTGGTTATTTGTTTTCACACGATTATAACAAACCACGTGGGCATTTTTATGCGATTAAAGATGTGCGTGAAATTTTGCGCACCGGCGCACCAACTGGACCAAATGACGGCCCACAACCGATGGCGTGCTGGACCTGTAAAGGCCCGGATGTGCCGCGTTTAATTGCAGAATGGGGTGAGGACGGTTATTTCAGCGGGAAATGGGCAAAAGGTGGGCCGGAAGTGGTGAATGCCATTGGTTGTGCCGACTGCCACGACACCACCTCTGCTGATTTTGCCGAAGGCAAACCGGCGTTGCGTATCGCGCGTCCACATGTGTTACGTGCTCTGGATAAAATCGATAAAAATTTTGCCTCATCGGATAAAACCGATCAAAGAGCCGCCATTTGTGCCAACTGTCACGTAGAGTACTATTTCGCCGGTGATACCAAAGCAGTCACCTTTCCTTGGGATAAAGGGGTATCGGTTGATCAAATCGAAGCATATTATGACGAAATTGACTTTAAAGACTGGACTCACTCGCTGTCTAAAGCACCAATGTTGAAAGCGCAACACCCAGACTTTGAAATCTGGTCTGCGGGTATGCACGGTAAAAACGGGGTAACCTGTATCGACTGCCACATGCCGAAAACACAAACCGCTGATGGTAAAGTCTTTACCGACCACAAAATCGGCAACCCGTTTGAGGCGTTTGAAAATACCTGTGCCAACTGCCATGATCAAAGCAAAGAGAAGTTGCAAGACATCGTAGCTTCACGTAAACATGAAGTGAAGGGTGTGATGATTCGCTTGGAAGATCAACTGGTGAAAGCACACTTTGAAGCCAAAGCAGCGTGGGATGCCGGTGCGACTGAAGACGAAATGAAAGCCGCATTGCAAGATATTCGCCATGCACAATGGCGCTGGGACTATGCGGCAGCCAGCCATGGTGGTTACATGCATGCGCCGGATGTGATGTTGCGGGTGTTGGGTACTGGACTGGATAAAGCAGGTGATGCACGGGTCAAACTGGCACGGGTGTTGAGTGCGCATAATGTTAACCAACCAATTACGATTCCTGATATTTCAACCAAAGAAAAAGCACAAGCGGTGATGGGTATCGATTATGAAAAAGAGAAAAAAGCAAAAGATGAATTCTTAAAAACTCTTGTACCTCAATGGGATAAAGAAGCCAAAGAAAAAGGCTTACTGGGTGAATAATAGCTGATTAAACCGCACTTTGCGTATTACTGAGATCAACAAAGGCAAAGTGCGGTATCAAACAGACTAACTAGCGAATATTGAGGGAAAAGACGATGAGGGAAAATCTTCTGTTAAAGGCTGTCAAACTGATAGCCGTATTAGGCGCAGGTTTGCTGACGACCACTGTTTCGTCTGCCAACACCAATGTGCAAGGCGGCAATGTGGGCAATGAACTGACTTACCAACCGCAGTTGGAAAATCAGCGTGATCCGAATAAATATTGCGCACAATGTCATAAGTTTAATGATGAACAATTTCACGGCATTCATTTGACGAAAAAGAATCCGGCAACCGACAAACCGATCAACTGTGTCAGTTGTCACGGCAATGTTTCGGAAGATCACCGCCGCGGTGTTAAAGATGTGATGCGTTTCCACGGTGATATTTTCGACGGCAAAACGCCGATGTATAGTGTACAAGAACAAAATCAAGTCTGTTTCTCTTGTCACCAACCGGAAAAATTGCGTGAGAGTTTATGGGCGCATGATGTGCATGCGATGAAACTGCCGTGTGCCAGCTGCCATACTTTGCACCCGAAAGCGGATCCAATGCAAGGCATTGCACATAAAGATCAAGTTAAACTGTGTGTTGATTGTCACGGTAAACAACAAGAGTTGTTGGAAGCCAAAACTAACCCGCAACCTGTGATTCAGGATAAGGATAAAAAATGAGTTGCTCACGCCGAAACTTTGTTTCCGGCATGGGGGCTGGGGCTCTTATCCTGATGACCGGAAAACCCACACAAAGTCTGGCTCAGACTTTGACGATTAATGAAGTGCGGTATGGCATGCTGCACGACGAAAAGCTGTGTATCGGTTGTACTGCCTGCATGGATGCCTGTCGTGAGGTGAATAACGTACCGGAAGGGGTATCACGTCTGGAAATCATTCGCGGAGAACCGCAAGGGGAATTTCCTGACGTAACCTATGAGTTTTATCGCCATTCTTGCCAACATTGCAGCAATGCGCCTTGTGTGCATGTTTGCCCGACCGGCGCCTCATTTATTGATGAGGCAACCGGGATTGTCGATGTGCATCCGGAACTGTGTGTCGGCTGTCAATACTGCATTGCGGTTTGTCCGTACCGAGTGCGTTTTATCCACCCGAAAACCAAAGCTGCGGATAAGTGCAATTTCTGCCGTGATACCAATCTGGCGAAAGGGCGGTTACCGGCTTGCGTCGAGGCTTGTCCGACCAAAGCGTTGACGTTTGGTAATTTGGATGATCCAAATAGCGAAATTTCACGCCAAATCCGTGAAAAACAAGTGTATCAAACTAAAGTTGAACTAGGTACCAAACCGAATTTGTACCATGTTCCGGCTAAAGTAGGGGAGATCAGACGATGAACAGTCCATTCCACTTCCCATCATTAGTATGGGACGAAATCATTGCGATTTATCTTTTCCTATTGGGTATTTCTGCTGGGGCAACCTTGCTGGCGGTGTTGTTAAAACGTAGCTCGGTCTTGGCAGGAACGGATATTAGCCATAATAACGTCATTCGCAGTGCAGCAATCATTGCGCCGGTCAGTTTGATTGTCGGCTTGACCATTTTGATTTTCCACCTTACCAAACCATGGACATTCTGGATGTTGATGTTTAATTATCAACCGCAATCCGTGATGTCGATGGGGGTCATGCTATTCCAAGTGTATATGCTGTTCCTATTCTTGTGGTTGGCGATTGTGTTTAAACAGCTGCTTGCCGAATGGATCGACCGCTATATTCCTGCATTGGGCTTTGTGAAGAAAATCATTAACCTTGCCGAAAAAGCCAGCAACCCGATTGAGTTGATTCTGATTCTATTATCGGTATTACTCGGCGCTTATACCGGCTTCCTGCTGTCGGCATTGGTCAGCTATCCGATGTTGAATAATCCGGTATTGCCAATCCTATTTTTGGCATCAGGCACCTCGTCGGGGATCGCCGCATTGTTACTGGCTGCCGTTTGGTGCTGTCGTGAACCGACCCATTCCGCTTCGGTTTCGTTCTTGCATAAGTTTGAAACCCCGGTGGTATTGATCGAGCTGTTTTTATTGTTCGCTTTCTTCGTCGGCTTGTATTTCGGCGGCGGGCAAAAAACCGTGTCGATGGTGACCGCAATTGGTGGTGGTTTTTGGTCTTGGGTTTTCTGGATCGGCGTGGTGTTGATTGGGCTGTTGCTACCGCTGGTGCTAAACGCCGTCAGCAGCGAAGGGCTGAAACACCGCAAAGGCTTTATTATCTTCACCGCACTTTGTACCCTGTTCGGTGTATTCTGCCTACGTTTTTTTATCCTTTACACCGGACAAATGACGCTGGCGTGATAAGTTGTTAGAATGACGAGATTATTTTGAGTAATCTCGTCATTTTTTATTTGGGTGAAACAAAAATGCTACCAGAATTCGGCTATTTCGCATTAATTTGCAGTTTCATGACCGCACTTGTGTTGTTGCTGATCCCATTTTTGCCGCAGCGATGGCGCTGGGTGTCGGCTACGCCACTGCTGTCTGTATGGCTGTTTTTATCTGCGCTGGCGGCGATTACGATTTTAGCTTATTGTTTCGTCCAAGATGATTTTTCGGTGTTGTATGTGGCTTCGCATTCCAATACCGAGTTACCACGACTGTTTAAAATTGCAGCGACTTGGGGCGGGCACGAAGGCTCGATGTTGTTCTGGTTGGTGACGCTCTCATTGTGGACAATGCTGTTTGCGCTGTTTAACCGCTCAGCCGATCGCCTGTTCACGGCACGAGTCGTGGCGGCGCTTGCCTTGATTTATACCGCACTTTGCCTCTATACCTTGATTTTATCCGATCCGTTTGAGCGCCTATTTCCCGCACCGTTTCAGGGACGTGATCTCAACCCGATGTTGCAGGATATTGCGTTGGTGTTTCACCCGCCGTTGCTGTATCTGGGCTATGTCGGCTTTGCGCTGAATTTTGCCCTGTCGATTGTGACCTTACTGTGTAAAACCGATCAGCAAACGTTTGCCGCTTACAGCCGCCGTTGGGCGCTGCTGAGTTGGGGCTGGTTGACCTGTGGTATTTTACTCGGTGCCTGGTGGGCGTACTACGAACTGGGTTGGGGCGGTTGGTGGTTCTGGGATCCGGTTGAAAATGCGTCGTTGATGCCGTGGTTGCTCGGTTTGGGATTAATCCACAGCTTAATCGCTACGCAACGACACGGCTTATATCCCTATTGGAGCTTATTGCTGTCGCTGCTGGCGTTTTCTGCTTCATTGCTCGGCACGTTTATTGTGCGTTCAGGCGTAATCACCTCAGTCCATGCTTTTTCTATCGATCCGTCACGGGGTTATGCGCTGCTGGCGATGTTTTTTCTGTTTAGCGGCATGGGCTTGGGGATTTTTGCCCTGAAGGCTAGAATCAGCGAAGTGCGGTCTGCGACAGGCTGGTTTTCACAGCCGACCGCACTATTACTACTCAATATTCTCACCGCCATTGCCGCATTTAGTGTCTTGCTAGGCACCTTCTATCCGTTGCTGTTCAGCACCTTCGGTTTTGGCTCAATTTCGGTCGGTGCACCCTATTTTAATACTATTTTTACCCCGTTAGTGCTGTGCTGTTTGTTGATGATGCTGCTGTGGTTGAATGGGCGGGTGCGCCATTGGCAACGCTATCTGCTGAATATGCTACCGGCGTTAGTCTGTACTTACCTTGTAATCGACTGGAACATTCGGCTCGATCCGCTCAAAGGCTGGCAGAGCTTGGCATTTACGTTTGTACTGCTCGGTTTCTGGTTGTTATTCAGCCTGTTATATTCGGCTTGGTCGGCTTATCGACAGCACCGGCTAAAAAGTGCGTTACCTATGTTGTTCGCACACGGTGGCTTGGGGTTGGTGGTGATTGCGGCGATGATGAGCGGTTACTACGCATCCGATCTTGGTGTCAAATTGGCAGTGGGAGAGCAAGCGCAGTTGCACGGCTATCAATTTGATTTTAAAGGCAATGAATACCGTCTTGCCGCCAACTATACCACTGACACGGCGCAGTTAAGCGTAACTCATAACGGCACACAATTTAACCTGTATCCGGAAAAGCGCTTTTACGATATCCGCAATAGCATGATGAGCGAAGTGGCGATTAAAAACGGCGCATTAGGTGATCTGTATGTGGTGCTGGGCGATAAATCGGCGGAACAGCGTTATTCCTTTGGTTTGCACTATAAACCGCTGATTCAATGGCTTTGGCTTGGTGGCTTACTGATGGCATTGGGCGCATTTTTGGCGATTGCGTTACCAAAGTGGAGGACAATCCGATGAAAAAACGCCTCACGCTGTTTTTGCCTTTATTGGTGTTGTTGGCGTTAGGTTTGATGCTGCTGTTTGGTTTACAGCGCGATCCGTCGCAGCTGGCATTGGCACGACAAGGCAAACCCATACCGGAATTTCAATTGGCGGATCTGCTGCAACCGACACAGCGGATCGATAACCGCACTTTACCGAAACAGCCGTTTTTATTGAATGTATGGGGCAGTTGGTGCCCAAGCTGCATTGTTGAGCATCCGTTTCTAATGCAGTTGAAACAGCAGGGCTATCTGATTTACGGCTTGAATTATCGTGATAATCCGCAGTCGGCACGGCAAATGTTAGTCACCAAAGGCAATCCGTTTGTGCAGGTGTTGAACGATCACGACGGCAAGCTGGCATTGGCTTTAGGGGTTTACGGTGCGCCGGAAACCTATCTGATTGACGGCGATGGGATTATCCGTTTTCGCTACGCCGGTGAGTTGGATCAAGCTGTGTGGCAACAGCAGTTTATGCCATTGCTAAAACAATTCTCAACGTCAGTTGCCACAACTTCAGTTTCTACAATAAAGGAGCAATAAGATGGGGCATAAATGGAAATTATGCAGTTTGTTGCTGCTTGTGTTGATGATCAGTGGCATCGGTTATGCCGAAATTGTCGATACCTATCAATTCCAATCGCCGGAAACCCGTATCAGAGCGGTTAATCTGGCAAAATCGTTACGTTGTCCACAATGTCAAAATCAAAATTTGGTCGAATCCAATTCGCCGATCGCCTACGATTTACGGCTTGAAGTGTATCAATTAGCGGACGCTGGCGTGAGCGATCAGCAGATTATCGAACAGATGACGGCACGTTTCGGTGATTTTGTGCGTTACGATCCGCCGTTTAAAACCAGCACTTGGCTGCTATGGGGTATGCCTTTCGTGCTGTTGCTGTTGGCTGGCGTATTGTTATGGCGTAAAAGCAAAAGCCAAGCGCAACCCGAGTCTGAGCCGCTAATTGAACAACAAAGTGCGGTTAGCGCAGAATTTGCGCTAGCGGTAGTTAAGCCAACCGGCTTTAATATTGCCTTCGGTGGTGGATTGATTGCCGTTATCGGGCTAAGTGCGGTGTTAGTCTACGGCTTGAGTGGTCGTTATCCCGCTTGGCAGCAAGGCAGCAGCCTTAAAGCGGAAGTGGTGCAAAGCGGCAGCGAACAGCGGCAACAGTATCGGCAGGAGCTACAAAATGCGTTGCGTGCCGATTATAACAACGGCGAAAATTGGTTTCAGTTGGGGTTGAATTACCTGCAAGCAGAAGAGTACGCCAATGCGCTGGAGTCTTTTAACCGCGCTGAATATCTGCTCGGCACAAACAGCGAACTGCTCGCCGCCGCCGCGACCGCACTTTACTATCAAGCCGACAAAAAATTAAGCGATAAAGCGAAGTCGTTACTTGATTTATCATTGCAACAAGATCCCAAGCAACTGCGTGCATTGTCATTACTGGCGGCCGATGCCTTTGGGCGTGGCGATTATGCCCAAGCTAGCCGCTACTGGCAGCAGATTTTAGACAGCAATCATCCTGATCTGGATCGGCGCAACCTGATCCAAAATCTGCAAGCGGCAGAAATGCTGGGCGGAATCCAGCGTTAAATTACGTTATAATCACCTTTTTATTTTAGACAACAGGCAAACAATGCAAAAGATAGAATATGACGTGGTGATTATCGGCGCTGGTGCGGCAGGTTTATTCTGTGCCGCCCGTTTGGGTCAGGCCGGTCAGTCGGTGTTAGTGCTGGATAACGGCAAGAAAATCGGACGTAAAATTTTAATGGCGGGCGGCGGTTTCTGCAATTTTACTAATCTGGACGTGACCCCGCAGTACTACCTCAGCCAAAATCCACATTTTGTCAAATCCGCACTTGCCCGTTATACACAATGGGATTTTATCTCGTTGGTTAGCGAACACGGTATCGCCTACCATGAAAAAGAGTTGGGGCAACTGTTCTGTGACCACAGCTCGCAGCAGATTGTTGATTTATTGCTAAAAGAGTGTCAAAAGGGGCAGGTTGAAATTCAATTACGCCAACAAGTCGATGCAGTTGAACGCTTGGAAAATGCCGACGACAGTAAAGTGCGGTTTCGGCTACAAAGCAACGGCAACGATTTGCTGTGTCATCATCTGGTGATTGCGACTGGCGGGCTTTCAATGCCGGCGTTGGGCGCAACGGCATTCGGTTATAAGCTGGCAGAGCAGTTTGGTTTGAAAGTGGTTGCGCCTCGAGCCTCGTTAGTACCGTTCACCTGGCGCGAGCAAGATAAAGTCTATGCGCAATTAGCCGGTGTTTCGCTGGCGGTTAATGTGGCGGCACAGTCTGGTAAACAATTTCATAATCAAATGCTATTCACCCACCGTGGTTTGTCCGGTCCGGCAATGTTGCAGATTTCTAACTATTGGCAGCCGAACCAAACCTTGACGATCGATTTATTGCCTGAGCAACAGATTGGCGATTATCTACAGCAATTGCGCCAAACTTCGCCAAAAATGCAGCTAAAAACCGCACTTGGGCGCATTTTGCCGAAACGTTTGGTGGAATTATGGCTTGAACTGAAACTGTTCGACGATCAAGCTATCGCACAACTCTCCAAGCTGCGCTTACAACAGCTGGAACAGCTTATTCATCGCTGGCAGTTCGACCCCAACGGCACCGAAGGCTACCGCACTGCCGAAGTGACTATGGGCGGTGTCGATACTGCCGCGATCTCCTCTAAAACTATGCAGGCGCACGACATTCCGGGCTTATATTTTATCGGTGAAGTGCTGGATGTTACCGGTTGGCTCGGCGGCTACAACTTCCAATGGGCGTGGAGTTCAGCCTATGTGTGTGCCGAAGCGATTGCGGCGTAATCATGGCGGGTAGTATAAGGGTAGGGTCTGTTGATCTTTTGTGTTTATAAATCAAGCAAAAAGAGTGTGATTTTATCCGACAGCGACCTACGGTCGCAATCGGTTAAGCATTGATGAGAGGCTTTGCCTCTCTGAAGCAGCCGCAAAGCGGCTGATCTATGCCTAACCTAGTACGGCTTTGCCGTGCTAGGCTAAAAGGATTAGTTTTAGCTCAAATAATATACTTAAAAGATCAACAGGCCCTAGCATAAAGTGCGGTTGACCGCACTTTTTAAGTGGCAATCATCGCTATAACCTATTAATCCAAGAAATTGCGATCGCGGTTAAACATCTGCAAGAACAACACCAGCGGTGGTTTTTCAGAATTTACCTGTTGATATTGGGCGTCGTATTCTCGATACTCCCCTTGTGAATCGATCTGGTATTGCGTGCCGTCATCGGCAACCACCACGTTCCAACGCTGGTTGCCAACGAACACCCAATCATCACCATTTGAGTTCAATAGATCACGCCCTTGGCTATAATCCCATTGTGGATTTTGCACTTGGAACAGTTGCTGCATTAGGGTCGGCACAATATCCATTTGTGACGAAATGTGCTCGATCTGCTGTGGCACTTGGTTCGGCAAGGCAATTAGCAGCGGTACTTGGATCCGATCCCGTCCGAAATAGTTGTTATCGCGATTATTCTGCGGCTGATAGGAGTAGCCCTGATCAGCAGTGATCACCACCACTGTTTTGGCCAATTCGTCCGGCGAGAGTTCTGCCAAAATCTGGCGCAGCTGGCGATCAATCTCTTGCAGCTGCAAGCGGTAATACTGCTGTTGTGCTTCGGGATCTTGTTTGGTAAAAGCCGCCATGGTGCCGAGCAGATCATATTGCAGATAACTGAACCAAGTTTGTTGGTTTTGCTGCCGATGCCAAGCCAGCCATTGTTGGGTACTTTGTTGATTTAAGCCATTGAAATTCAGCGCTTCTTGTTGGAATAAGGCACGATTATACAACGGCGATTTGAACGGCGCGGTGACAAACAGCCCGAATTGGTAATCCAACTGCTGCATGCGCTCAATCCAGACCGACTGTTCACGCTGATTCAGCAAACTGTCGAAATAGTTGGCATTCAAGCCATAAAACAGGCTGACTAATGCCATATTCGGATTGTTGCCGCCGCTGTAATTGTTTTTGAAATCAAGCGAGTTTGCCGCAAATGCTGCAAGTGACGGCATATCGGCTAGTGTGATCGCATCATGGCGCAAACCGGAAATATTGATTAATAAAATATTCGGTGTTTTCGTATCTGTCGGATTGTCGGCATAGCGCAACGGCTGTTTCGGATAATCCAGATAAGGCGCATCCACCCGACCGCTGTTGGCGATGCGATCAAGGTAGGTATCGCGGTTCAGCAGTTGGTTTTTTTCCAAAAAGGTTCGAGCAGTCATTGGATACGAAAGCGGTAGGTTGGCTTTTTGCACCGTAATCGGACGATAGAAATAGGCATCTGCCCAAGCGTACAGCAAGTGCGAAGCGATAAAGCAAAACATTAGCCCGTAAGCCACTTTGCGAATCCATTTTTTCCGTTCCAGACTGCGTAACTTATCCCACGACCAGCGCGAAAACAGCATCACAATTAAGAAAATCAGCGGCATTGGTACAAAAAAACGCTCCCAATTACGGGCAAGATCGCCGTTATCGGGGTTGATCAGAATATCCCATACCAGAAAAGATAAATGTAGGTGGAAGCGGTTAAAAATTTCGGTGTCCAACAACAGCAGGGTTAAGCCGAGGGTGGACAGCACCACGCCGACCGCACGCAAGCTATAAGGATTTTTGATCAAAAAGCTGAGCGGAAACAGAATCAGTAAATACAGCGCAAATACGATAAAGCTGAAATGACCGAGAATATTCAGAAAAAAGTAGATTTTGCCGATCAGTGTATTCGGCCAGTCGGCAATAAACGCATAGCGAGAGCCGATCAAAATCGCACAGACAATATTAAAGAAAGTAAACCAGTGTCCCCACGCAATTTTTTGTGAGGTGGCTTCCCAATATTGTCTTGGAATCTTCAGCATATTCTTCTGCCTGTTTTGCGAACCGAAAGTGCGGTTATTCGCGTGGTTTTAAGGAATTTTTTAAGGCATCACAGAATGCCGTTGCCAACGCCTGCTGCTGATTGCGCCCGACGCTGGATTGCAATAGGTTGGTCACCGTGTTGCCCAACGCCATTAACGACAGATCGACCGATGCCTGATGTTTTTCCAGCACCGCCGCCAAATCGCTAAGCAGGGCTTGCACTTGGTGATCGCTGTATTTTGATTGGGTTGCCATAAATTGAGTCCTCTTGAGATAGTATGCGGTGATTATTCGGTGATCTGGCAGAATGTTAGCATATTTTTTGCGTTACCGCTAAAAAAGCCGTCGCCGATTGGGTATAATAGCGCTTGTTTTGCAAAAGAAAATTAAATGGATTAGCAAATGAGTATAGAAGTTAAACAAATCATTCTCCATCAGCTTTATTTAGCCGAAAATACCGCTGAAAAAACCGAAAATCAGGCGGAAAACCACACCTTAACCACGCGCTTGCGTTCGCAATTGCTGCCGGTGAATGATGAGATCGAGCAGATGATGTTGCAATTGCATCAGAATTACCAAAGCAAAGCCTTAGCATACGGTGTGTTTAAAGGTGAATCGCAATTTGCTCGTCAATTAAATCGATTGATGGAAAATGAACTGGATTTTATTGCATTCAGCCAGCAAAGTGCGCAGAATCTGGCGGCGGAATTGGCAAAATATGTGTTTGCCGACAGCGGCACTTTTATCTTGTGCCAATACACTTTTTTGGCGACCGATTACCTGTTCCTTGCGCTGCTTGATAGCCGCCACAGTATGTTGGTGGACGAAGAGCTGGATATTCGACACACGTCGTATTTGAATATTCAACAATATGACATTGCCGCCCGTTTGAATTTGACCGAACTGAAACTGTCAGCGGCATCTAACCGTTATTTAAGTTTTATCAAAGGGCGGGTTGGGCGCAAAATCTCCGATTTCTTTATGGACTTTCTGGGGGCAGACAGCGGATTTGACCCGAAGCAGCAGAATTTAACACTGTTGCAGGCGGTGGACGATTTTTGCCAACAAGGCGAATTGAGCAGCAAACAAATTCAGGAAGTGAAAAAACAGGCATTTGATTATTGCAAAGGGCAATTAAAAGTCGGCGAGGAGGTGGTGTTAGAGGAACTTTCTGATACTTTACCGAGTCTAAACCAGCAAAATTTCAGCCAATTCAGCCAACAACAGCAGTATGAGTTGGCGGACAGCTTTCCGCCGCTTTCCGGTGCGTTAAAATCGCTGACCAAATATTCCGGCTCTGGCAAAGGCGTGACCCTGAGTTTTGATGCGGCATTATTAAACGAGCGAATCATTTGGGACGAACAAAGTGATAGTTTAATGATTAAAGGTTTGCCGGCGAATCTGCGCGATCAGTTGCAGCGCTTTGCCAAATCGGACGCTTAACATTAAATCAGTTGGCATTTTTGCCAAGTTTAGGTATTATCCGTAACAAAATCGAGAATAATAAGGTAGAAAAAAGATGAGATTGAAATCAGTTTTAGTGATTCTTTTAATCAGTATCAGTGCAACCTCCTGTTCGTTATACAACAAACTGGTTTATCGCATTGACGTACCGCAAGGCAACTATCTGCAAGCCGAGCAAGTGGCACAATTGCAAAATGGAATGACCCCGGAACAGGTACAATATCTGTTGGGTACACCGATGTTGACCGATCCGTACAGCAGTTACACATGGTACTATGTTTACCTGCAACAAAAAGGCTACGAAGATCCGGAGCAATACACCTTAACGGTTAACTTTAACCAAAAAGGCACGGTCAGCGACTTCAACCTAGACAGACCACTGCCACAGCAACAAGACGCAGACATCAAACCGCTTGAGTTGGAAGATAATAAAAGCTGGTGGCAATCGATGAAAGATTTTTTTAGTTTTTCATAATAAAATTTTTTATTAATATTATATTCAGGGCGGATTTTATATCCGCCCTCAGATTATTGACAAAGATATTTGATGAGGCAAAGTAGGGGCGGATTATATATCCGCCCGTTTGCGAAGTGCGGTATAAGCACTTGATAAATAAAGTAAAAATGCAAGGTGCGGTTCGGGCGGATATATAATCCGCCCCTACTTTTACAATATTAATCGTGTATTTTAACTTTTGTCAGCAGTCTAAGGCGCAGGAGCGCCTAGATTAATTGATAATTTTTCATACAACCAAAATGATTATTTAGCAGCGTTAAATACCGCTTTGGTTTCACTTCCCCATTCATTGGT
>NZ_VDHF01000037.1:0-954 GCF_006228025.1 Testudinibacter crocodili | reverse complement strand
TTCGGACAGTGCGGGGTCACGTTCTTGGCAATCAGCTAACTTACCTGGCAAACCGCCTAGATCCAATGCGCCTTTGCGACGGGTCATTTCGCGCGCTTTGCGGGCGGCTTCACGTGCACGTGCGGCATCAATAATTTTGCCGACAATAATTTTGGCATCGGTTGGATTTTCTAATAGATATTCCTGCAAACGCTCGCCCATTGCTGACTCAACCGCACTTTTTACTTCGGAAGAGACCAATTTGTCTTTGGTTTGTGAGGAAAACTTCGGATCCGGCACTTTAACCGAGATAATCGCTACCAATCCTTCACGGGCATCGTCACCGGAAGTATTGATTTTGGATTTTTTATTGTAGCCCTCATTTTCCATATAGTTGTTTAGGGTACGGGTCAGCGCACCACGAAAGCCTGCCAAATGCGTGCCGCCGTCACGTTGCGGAATATTATTGGTGAAGCAGTACAGATTCTCCTGAAAACCATCGTTCCATTGCAGTGCGACTTCAACGCCGATATTGTCTTTTTCGGTGGAAAAATAGAACGGTTGCTGGTGAATCGGGGTTTTGTTTTTATTCAAATGCTCAACGAAAGCACGGATGCCGCCTTCATATTTGAAGTGATCTTGCTTATCGCTGCGTTTATCGATCAATTTAATCGAGACGCCGGAATTTAAAAACGACAGTTCGCGCAGTCGTTTTGCCAGAATTTCATACTGGAATTCGATATTGGTGAAAATCGTCGGGCTTGGCCAGAAACGTACTGCCGTACCGGTTTGTTCAGTTTCGCCAATCACGCTTAACGGCGCTTGCGGCACGCCCAAATGGTAGGTTTGTTCGTGCACTTTGCCTTCGCGGCGAATGGTCAGTAATAGTTTGTCAGACAGGGCATTCACCACTGATACACCAACACCGTGCAAACCACCGGACACTTTGTAGGAGTTATCATCGAACTTTCCGCC
>NZ_VDHF01000036.1:0-30064 GCF_006228025.1 Testudinibacter crocodili | reverse complement strand
AAACATCGCAAGCTACGAGGGGCTTACGCCAGTATTAAACGTTACATGGACTACCTGTTTACCTTTGAGAAATACCCTGAATTACGGGTAGAGAAGACGACAAATCGGTTGGAGGGATTATTCAAAGAATTAAAGCAAAAATTATCGGTACATAATGGGTTGAACCGACGAAATAAGATTATGTTTATTCAGGACTTTTTGAATAAAAAGAGTTGATTTTAGTATATAAAATACCCAAAACCAACCTTTTTGTCCAATAGGGCATGGTGTCTAAAAAATTACCAACCTTTTTGTCTACTATGCCAAAATTTATCTGCTGCTGAAGCTTATTAGATCATATCCTTATTTCAATGATGAAGTTAACGCCTAGCGACATTTGCTACCACTTTATGTAGTAGTAGTGACAATTGTCGCATCTCTTCCGGCGTAATTCCTCTAAAGACTTGATGAATATTTTCCCATTGTTGCGGCATGCGTTCTCGAATAAAACCAATTCCTTTTTCAGTCAATCGCAATAAGAAACTGCGTCGATCCGCTTCATCTATAACCCGCTCAATCCAGCCTCTGCCTACCAGCTCATCAGAAATCCGCGTTGCATTGGTACGGGAAGAACCGAGAATATCACTCAGTTTCGACGGCTGAATACGATGCTCCGGCTGAGTATAGAGCACCACCAATGCCATAAACAGCGTATCATTTAATTCCCATTTTTTTAATAATGTGTTGCGATGTTCCAAATAGGCACTGCTCGAATGCAATAATAAACGGATAAGCAGAATTTTTTCCAATGGTAAATCCGGTTCTGACTGCGCACACTGCTTGATTGAAGTCTCAATTTGAGAAAAATTTCGCATAAATAATTATCTCCTTAAATAATCTAACGTTCTTATTATAACCAAAGTGATTATAACGTTACTATAAAGTCTACCAAATCGCAATGGTTGTTGTTTGCTGTAAAGGAGATGTTAATTTTATGTGAAGTAGATCAACATTTGATAAAAATTACATTTACTAAAATTTAGAGTTTGCCTAATCTTATCGCCATCAACCTAACTTATTGACTGTTACCCTAACCGAGGATCCCACCATGAAATTGACGCACACATTATTTAAAATTCTTTCTTCTGCCAGCGCAGTAGGCATTCTGCTGTCTGCCAATGCGTTTGCAGCAGATCCTGTCGTAATCAAGTTCTCGCACGTTGTTGCTGATGAAACACCGAAAGGACAAGGCGCACTGTTATTTAAAAAACTGGTAGAAGAAAAATACCCAGATCAAGTCAAAGTAGAAGTCTATCCAAACTCCTCGCTCTATGGCGATGGCAAAGAGATGGAAGCGCTGCTGTTAAATAACGTGCAAATGTTGGCACCGTCGTTGGCTAAATTTGATAAATATGCCCCGCAAATTCAGTTATTCGATCTGCCATTCCTGTTTGACGATATCCAAGCGGTTGAACGTTTTGAAAAAAGTGACGCTGGAAAAAGCTTGCTAAATACCATGACTGACAAAGGCATCACCGGTTTAGGCTATTGGAACAACGATTTAAAACAACTGTCTGCCAACAAAGCACTGAAATTACCTAAAGATGCACGTGGCTTAAAATTCCGCGTACAAAACTCCGAGGTATTGGATGCGCAATTCAAACAACTGAATGCCGTGCCACGCAAAATGTCGTTCAGCGAAATGTATCAAGGCTTACAAACCGGTGTTGTCAACGGTGCGGAAAATCCATATTCCAACATCTATTCACAAAAAATTCATGAGGTACAAAAATATATCACTGAATCGAATCATGGCTTGCTGTCTTACATGGTGATTGTCAACACCAAATTCTGGGACGGTTTGCCGCCTGATTTGCGTGCCGGTTTAAGTGAAATCATGGATCAAGTCAGTGATGAAGTGAACAAAAAATCCCACGAATTCAATCTCGCGGATAAACAAAAAATCATTGATGCGAAAACCTCTGAAATTATCTACCTGACGCCGGAAGAGAGATCACAATGGCGTGAAGCTATGCGCCCGGTCTGGAAAAAATTTGAAGATTCGATCGGTGCAGATTTGATCAAAGCTGCTGAAGCATCCAACCAACAATAACCCATAATTAACCCAAAGTGCGGTCTGAGTACCGCACTTTTCAAGCTCACGTTTTAAGGAGCTGCTATGCAAGCCTTCAATTTTCTGTGGGGAAAACTGGAAGAGTTCATGATCACCCTGTCACTGGCATTGATGACCTTGATCACTTTCGTTTACGTCCTATTTAATAACCTTTACAGCCCATTTTACGATCTCGCTGATGCCTATCCGTCGCTGGAGTCAGTATTTCTGCCGATTGCGAATTTCTCAATCACGATCGCCCAAGAAATGACCTGGAGCGTTGCACTGACGAAACTGTTTTTTGCCATGCTAATCTTTTTTGGCGCCTCTTATGGTGTGCGTACCGCCGGGCATATCGGTATTGATGCGTTAGTCAAAAAATTCAACACCCCGACACAACGCAAAATCAGTATCATTGCCTGTTTGGCATGTCTGATTTACGCAGCGCTGATCGCCTATGCCAGTAGTGAATGGGTCATAGCGATGTTCCAAGCAAAAATCGGGGCCGAAGATTTGCAGCACTTCGGTATTCAGCTATGGCATATCGGGCTGATCATTCCAATTGGCTATCTGATGATTTTTATGCGCTTTATCGAAATTTTTGTACGCCTGTTAAAAGGGCAACAAAACGGCTTGGGCTTGGCTGACGAAGCCAAAGACGCCATTAAATTACAAGAAACCGAGATATAATAAGGAGCCGTTATGACAGTTGTATTCCTGTTTATTTGCCTGTTTACATTGATGTTGATAGGCGTGCCTATTGCCGTGGCACTAGGTCTGTCCGGCTCGTTAATTATTATTTTATTCAGCCAAGACTCAATCAGCTCGGTTGCAATCAAATTATTCGAAACCTCTGAACACTACACCTTGCTTGCCATTCCATTTTTCCTATTAGCAGGCGCTTTCATGACCACCGGCGGCGTTGCTCGTCGCCTCATCGACTTTGCTAATGCTACTGTCGGACATATTCGTGGCGGCTTGGCGATTGCGTCGGTACTAGCATGTATGTTGTTTGCCGCACTCTCTGGGTCTAGCCCAGCAACCGTGGCTGCTGTCGGCTCGATTGCAATTGCCGGCATGGTGCGTTCCGGTTATCCGATTGAATTCGGCACTGGGATTATCTGTAATGCCGGAACCTTAGGGATTCTGATCCCACCGTCAATCGTGATGGTAGTCTATGCTGCTGCCACCGAAAGCTCGGTCGGACGGCTGTTTATGGCAGGTGTTGTGCCGGGGCTGCTGCTTGGTGGCATTTTGATGATCGCCATTTACATCGTTGCCCGCATCAAGAATCTGCCCGCATTGCCAAGGGCGTCGGTCAAAGAGTGGTTTAGTGCCGCCAGAAAAGCCCTGTGGGGATTGATTCTGATGGTGATTATTTTGGGCGGTATTTACAGCGGCGCATTCACGCCGACCGAAGCTGCCGCCGTTGCCGCTGTTTATTCGTTCGTTGTCGCGGTGTTTGTCTATAAAGACATCAAGCTGAAAGAGTGCCCGAAAGTGTTATTGGAAGCGGGTAAACTAAGCATCATGTTGATGTTTATCATCGCCAACGCCATGTTGTTCGCCCATGTGTTGACCACCGAACAAATTCCGCAACACCTGACCTCGTTAGTGGTGGCGATGGAGCTGCAACCGTGGCAATTCCTGATTGTGGTGAATATTATTCTGCTGATTGCCGGTGCCTTTATGGAACCGTCAGCCATCATCTTAATCTTAGTGCCAATTCTGTTCCCAATTGCGATGCAATTAGGCATTGATCCGATTCATTTGGGGATTATCATGGTAGTCAATATGGAAATCGGTATGATCACGCCACCGGTGGGGCTCAATCTGTTCGTCTCTTCCGCCATCACCAATTTGTCACTGCCGCAAGTCATCAAAGCGGCTAGCCCGTGGTTATTGCTGATGCTAGGCTTCCTGATTGCCGTTACTTACATTCCGACCATCTCATTGGCATTGCCAAACTGGATCGGTGCAATGTAACCAAAACATGTAGCCACAAATAACAACCGCACTTTATGCTTTGAAAGTGAATTCCGGCATAAAGTGCGGTTTTTTATTCGCTGCGTTCGCGTAATTTTTCACGCAACAGATCTTTTAATTGATTTTCTAATCGTTTATCAACCTTCACCTGATATTGCGGTGAGCGACAAGGACCAAATAGCCTGACCGGCAGTTGATATTGCGAATAGCCAACGATATTTGGCGACAATCTTAATTCAAAACGACAGTTAAAATCGGTTAAATTCATCTCACCGCTACCACTTAAATGGAGATCTTTGCCTTGTGCCGACAGCTTATTCAGGCTCAAGATTTGTTGATTCCAGCTTAACGCCGCACTAACCTGATCAAACGGGGTCACGATACGATCGGCATATTTTTTTGCCCCTTGTCGAATCGGAAAATATTGACTGATCAAACCCAGCAGATTCAAACCGTTTAATTCAGCTTGGCTGATATTTAACGTTAAATCACCATTGGTTAAAACGCCATCACTAAACCACACATTACCACTGAAATCACTGATTCCACTCAACACCACCGGCAGTTGCAAAAACGCCAGCAGTGGTGAGAGCGACAGCTGTTTGCCTTGTAGCGCTAAAAAATTGCCCTGCGCTCGCTGCTGACCATTAACCTCTAAAATACCGCTATCTTGCTGCAATTGCAGGGTAAAGTGCGGTTTGGGGTCATTGTTATCTGAAATATTATCTGGTGTGTAATGCAATACCGCACTTTCAAGCGGTAACTGATTCAACAAGCCCTGTTGCAGCACCATTTGCCAAAGGTTTTGCTGCTGCGATAACGACAGTTTTTCTGCGCTCAGCGCGATGTTGCGATTATTCAAAAAATAGCCATGCACCATCTCACCATTCAATTGCAGTTGGTGCAGCGCCACGCCATTGGCAAAGCGTTGTGCAAGTGCGGTTAAATGTAAACGGTTGTTTTCTACACTCGCTGCAGTCAGGCTCAGCTCGGCGAGATTATAGTGTTGATCAATATTATCCAGGCTGAGAGAAACAATGTTCAGATTTAACGGTGCAATTGTTCCACCGTACAGCTCGATCTGTTTAATCTGTGGTGATAGGCTGAATAACGAAAACCAACTAAAACGTGCAATGGCCTGCTGTGCGGAAAAATTCCAGCCGGGTGCTTGATAATCAAGTTGCGACAATGCAAGGGTTGGAGACGGGAAATAGGCGAAACGGGCATCAGCGATCTGTAGTCCGGGCAGCACTTGGGGTAACCAGGTTTTAAATCGATCTTGCAATTGATGAAGCTGATATAAAAAAAACACAGCAAGTGCCACAACTCCCACAACGATGGGATATAACACTCGCTTGTTCCACATCAACAACTAATCCTCGTTAATACGGCTTGCCACCGCACCTTGCTGATTTTTGTATTTCGCATTGCTACGGCGGTTGTATGGCCTAGCCGCATCGCCGCTCAACACCTCAAAACTGAGTGCACCAATAGTCATTTTCGGGCGTAATGCCAATGGCAGTTTACCGGAATTAAAAAACTCTAATACGATTTTACCTTCCCAACCCGGATCAATTCGGTGTGCGGTCACGTGCACCATCAATCCCAACCGTGCCAACGACGAACGCCCGTCCAACCAGCCGATCACATTTGCAGGCAACTTGACCGATTCGTAGGTAGTCGCCAATGCCAGAACGCCCGGATGTAGAAAAAATGCTTCATCATCTTTCAGCAAAATTTCATCGCTCATCACACAATCCAACTGAGCACTCACTTCTTCTTTCGGACCGCTCAAATCAATGTAAGGCGCGCTGTATTCACGGAAAACCCGAAACGAATTGCCCAAACGCACATCCACTGTTGCACCATTGATTTTGTCATTTTCTGGGCGCGGCTCAAGGGCAATAATACCTTGATCTAAATAACGTTCGATATCGTGATCACATAATCTCATCAGCTACTCTCTCTATTTCTGCTTCAGCATTTGTAAAATTTGCGCTTTTAAAATATTGATTGCAATTCGGTTTTTTCCTCCACGCGGTACAATAATATCAGCGAACTGTTTTGATGGCTGGATAAACTGCAAAAACATCGGACGCACGGTTTTACGATATTGCGAAACCACTGACTCCAAACTACGACCACGCTCCTGCATATCACGTTGCAAACGGCGGATAAAACAGATATCCAAAGGTGCGTCAACAAAAATCGAAGCGTTTAATTCATTGCGTAACCGCTCATCAGTCAACAGCAAAATCCCTTCCAAAATAATTACCCTACGCGGTTTAAATTCACGACTGTTAGCGGTACGAGTATGCTCTACATAGCTGTATTCCGGCACTTGAATCGTCTCACCACGCTTCAGTTGCTGCAAATGCGACACCAACAAATCATGATCCATCGAACTTGGGTGATCGTAGTTGGTTTCGATGCGCTGCTCAAACGACAGATGGCTTTGATCTTTGTAGTAAGAATCTTCCGAAATAATTCCGATATCAGTGCCGCCTACCTCTTCACACAGCTCTTTATGAATGGTCGAAGCGATTAAACTCTTGCCGGAGGCCGAAGCACCGGCAATAGCGATGATAAGCGGAGTTTGCTGCGTCGTGGCGTTTGACGTGCTATTCATAATGCAATCCTTTAAAAAATTTCATAAATTATAACAAAACTTTAGAACAAAGACACTCAGCGAATCAGGCATAAACCGAATAGACTTTGAATTTATTGTTCTTAGCTAGCACGCGGTGCTCACCAAAGGCTCGGTCGAGCAGCTCCGGATACGGCAAAAACGCATTCGCCACAATCCGCAACTCACCACCTTGCGTTAAGAACCACTTCGCCTGTGCGATCAATGTCTGTGCTGCACGATATGCGGTGTCAACTCCGTCATGGAACGGTGGATTAGAAATAATCAAATCAAATTTGCCTTGCAGATCAGAAAACACATCACTGGCAACCACTTCGCCCACCAAACCATTTTGTTGCAAAGTGCGGTTAGCAGAAGCTAACGCCATTGCATGAATATCGCTCATCACCAACTCAATTTCCGGATTTTGCTGTTTCAGATATGCGCCGATCACCCCTACACCACATCCCAAATCCAGCACCCGCCCAGACACTGGTTGATCTAAGGTAGAAAGTAAAAGTGCGGTTCCCATATCCAGTTCCGCAGCGCTAAACACACCCGGTAGACTGTAAACCGTTAACCCTGCCAAATCCGCACGCTGATAGCTTTTCCAGTAGCGTTGCAGATTAAATTCCGGCACATTTTGTAATTGAAAATGGTATAAGCCACAACGCCGCGCCGAATCAATTTTGTGAATATTGCCCAGCGGCTGTAACATTTTTTCCACCGAACGCACACCGCTACGGTTTTCACCGATCACCAACACCTCTTGCCCGACCTGTGCCAAAGACAGCAGTTGCGTCAGCTGAAAAGCGCTTTCTTGTTTGTTTTTTCCCCAATAATAGACAATCACTTCAGCACGATGGGCAGGCTCAATACTAAACTCCGCCGCAACCGCACTTTGCACACGCCGCACATAGTCATAATAGCTGCTGACCACTTGCACCGAGCGGCTTTGAGTTAATTGAGCCGGAAAATCATCATTAAGACTGCCGGCAAATAAAACCGATTTCTCGGCAAAAAATGGCAAATGGCGTTGTAAAACTTGGCTTTCGACTGAAATCACACTATAAATCCCGCAGGTTATTGGTTAAAATTGTCGGCTATTATAATACGTTTTTAGCTGCTTTTTTATCTATCTTTGCCATTATCGGCATAAATGATTGAGGATCGCCATGTCTTTTTCTGAACAGCCTTTTTTGCCGCAACGCCGCGCACTGTTATTACAGCAAATGGGCATCGAACAATGGACGCTGCGCCGTCCACAGACCTTGCAAGGCGCCTCGTCGATTACTGTCGGCGAATCGGTGAGCTTATTGATTATCAGCGATCAAACAACAACCGCGAGTGAATTTTTGCAAGACATTTACCGTGCCTTAGGCATCCAAGCGCAACAATGTGTGCTGCTAAACCACGAACAACTTGCCCGCTTAAAACTCTCACACCCTATTGCACTGTGGTTTGTCGGCGAGCCGCTGAATGTAAACCAAAGCCTGAGCAATACTGCCCAAGCTGCCTTGCAAGCGATGCCGCAGATCACCTCAGACGGCTGGCAAATTTTACAACAAAGCCCACAGGCAAAACGCCAACTGTGGCAGCAACTACAACAATTTCAACTACAAGGCGATGTACGATGATTGAAATTCTGTCGCTACAGCCCACTGATTTCGAACGTGTCTATCAAATCGAACAACTGGCGCATCTAACACCGTGGTCAAAAGGCACATTGCTGAATAATCAAGGCGAACGCTATCTAAATTTAAAACTACTGAAAAATAAGCAACTGATCGGCTTCGCCATCTGCCAAACCGTATTGGATGAAGCCACGCTGTTCAATATTGCCATTGATCCGGCATATCAACAACAGCGCTTAGGTGAGCAATTGCTACAACAACTGATTGCCGAACTGCGCCAACGTGCGGTGCTGACCCTTTGGCTGGAAGTACGCCAATCCAATGTGGCGGCACAAAAATTGTATGATCGACTGGGTTTTAATCTGGTGACACAACGGAAAAATTATTATCCGACTGCCGACGGCAAGCGTGAAGATGCGCTGGTGATGGCACTTTACCTTTAACATAAAAAAACCGTTGTTTTCCAAGACAAACAACGGTTTTAAAAAGATTTATATCGAAAAAGCCAAAGTGCGGTTAGGCTTTCTTCAAAAACTCTGATTTCAGCGCCAAGCTAACACTGTCAATCTTGCAATCAACATTGTGATCAGAATCGACCAGACGAATATTTTTCGCCTTGCTGCCTTTCTTTAACACCAGCGATGAGCCTTTGACTTTCAAATCCTTGATTAAAATCACAGAATCACCGTCTTGCAGCTGATTACCGTTGCTGTCTTTAACAATAAATTCATCACTGCTTTGAGCAGCCTCTTCGCCACTCCACTCATTGCCACAGTCTGGGCAAACAAAGTGAATGGTATCATGATAAACATACTCCCCGTTACACTGCGGGCAATTTGGCATTTGGTCCATAATTTTTCCTCTTATAAAATTCGGGCGCAGTATAGCATAAAAAAACGCTTTGTGCGGCAAACACAAAGCGTTGTGGTTTTGTTGTCAAGCTTATGCCACGACCCCAAACTTTTCTTTCACAAAAGCTTCAAAATCGGTGCAGCCGCCGATTGGTTTTTCATCGACGAAAATTTGCGGCACGGTTTGCACCTCTTTGCCGACTGATTTAGATAAATCCGCTTTGCTGATGCCTTCCGCAATGATATCCACATAACGATATTCAAAATCGTCACGGCTGTTTTGCAATTTTTCCGCCAACTCTTTTGCACGCACACAATACGGACAACCTGGACGACCAAAAATAACAGTAAACATAATTTTACTCCTGATAATAGTAAATGAAATGAGATCAGCTTTATTCTATCCGATCGAGCGCCGAATCAGAAAAGATTTTTCTGCATCGCTTTGATTAGTGTAATATATCAACACTTATTGACAACCGGGGATTTCACGATGGCCGCCATCAATTCAACCATTCAAACCGCACTTTCGCATCGTTCGATTCGCAAATTCAGTCCAGAGCCGATTGCGGCAGAAACGCTGCAAACTTTGTTCGAATGCGCCCGTGCCGCCTCCAGCTCAAACCATTTGCAATGTGTGTCGATTATTCGGGTAACCGATACCGCACGGCGGGAAAAACTGAAACACTACGCTTCTGATCAACAGTATGTTGTTGATGCTGCAGAATTTCTGGTGTTCTGCATCGATTTTCAGCGCCATCACCAAATTTTGCCACAAGCACAAACCGATTATACCGAAGTGTTGATGATCGGCTGTGTCGATAGCGGCATTATGGCACAAAATTTACTGCTCAGTGCGGAATCTCTGGGGATCGGTGGGGTGTATATCGGCGCACTGCGTAATAACATCGCCGAAGTCGGTGAATTATTGGGTTTACCGCAACATGTGATTCCGCTGATGGGGCTGTGCTTAGGCTATCCGGCACAAGATCCGCCGCAAAAACCGCGTCTGCCGCTTGAGGTTTTAGTCAGTGAAAATCAATATCGCAGTTTGGATCCACAAATTTTACAGCAGTATGATCAAAACGTGGCGGACTACTACTGGCAGCGCAACCAAATTGAGATGAATTGGTCAGGTAATGTGATTAAAAGCCTGAATAAGCCGGTGCGCCCGCACGTGTTGGCTTATTTGCAACAACAAGGTTATGCCAAAAAATAAGAGATAAGGCGATTTTATGAAATTGTTAATGCTTTGCCGTGAACCGCGTTTATACAGTTGTCAGAGACTGCTGGAAGCCGCCACAACGTGTGGCCACACTTTGGATATTATCGATCCGAACCGCTGTCTATTAAAGTTGGATCAAAGCCAACCCGGACAGTTCAAAATTTATTATCAAGTGCGGTTTGATCAAGCCCCTTATTTATTGCCGCACTATGATGCGGTGATCCCACGTTTTGGCTCCACGAGTACCGCCATGGGTTGTGCGCTGTTGCGCCATTTCGAAGCCTTGAAAGTGCCTTGCCTAAACGGTTCACAAGCGTTTTTGAATGCGCGTGATAAATGGCACAGCTTAATGCTGTTGCAGCAACAAAATATTGCGGTTCCTGCCAGTGCGCTGTGCGGCAACGAATTTGATGCCAAGTATGCGGTCGATCAGATTCGCTCCCCGACCATTTTGAAAACCCTGTCTGGTTCGCAAGGAATCGGCGTGATGTTAGCGGAAAAAAGACAAAGTGCGGTCAGCATTTTAGAGACCTTAAAACAAGCCAATATTGCCTCGTTATTGCAAGATTTTATCGGTGAAGCCAATGGCTCAGATATCCGTTGTTTTGTGGTCGGTGACAAAATTGTCGCCAGCATGCAGCGCAGCGGACAAAACGGTGAATTTCGTGCCAATGCCCACCGTGGTGGGCAAGCACAGTTAATTCCACTGAGTGCCGAAGAAAAAGCCATTGCCCTGAAAGCCGCGCAGATTTTAGGTTTAGAAGTTGCCGGCGTGGATATTATCCGCTCCAATCACGGGCCGCTGATCTTAGAAGTCAACGCCAGTCCAGGCTTGGAATTAATCGAAAAAACCAGCAAAATCGATATTGCGTTACAGATGATTATCTATTTAGAAAAATTGATACGTTCTGACCTTACTTAACATGATTTTATTGGGAATAGAGTTGCCTGATACACATAAATTGTTTAAGGTTATCGCACCTGACCAAACTTTTATAGGAAACAACACATGATTATTTATCTGCACGGTTTCGACTCCACCAGCCCCGGTAACTATGAAAAAATTATGCAGCTCAAGTTTATCGACTCGGATGTCCGTTTCGTCAACTACAGCACGCTGCACCCACGCCACGATATGCAGCACTTGTTGAATGAAGTGCATAAACTAGTGAGCGAAAGCAAAGATCCCATGCCGCTGATCTGTGGTGTCGGACTGGGTGGCTACTGGGCAGAACGGATCGGTTTTCTGTGCGGCATCAAGCAAGCGATTTTCAATCCAAATCTATTTCCATATGAGAATATGAGCGGCAAAATCGACCGTCCGGAAGAGTACCAAGACATCGCCACCAAATGCGTCAGCAACTTCCGTGAAAAAAATAAAGGCAAGTGCTTAGTCTTTCTTTCAACTGAAGACGGTATTCTAGACTCACAACGCAGCGCCGATACCCTGTCGCGGTTCTATCAAATCGTCTGGGACGACAAAGAGAGCCATAAATTCAAAAAAATCTCGCAACATTTACAACGGATTGCCGAATTTAAGCAACAAAATTAACTATAAGATTAGCCAAAAGGCGGATAATTTTCGCCTTCGCCTTATAAACTATAAAACTCCAACGGCAAGCCGTCTGGATCTTGAAAGAAGGTGAATTGTTTGCCGGTCCGCGGATCGATGCGAATCGGTTCGCATTTTATTTGATGTTGTGCTAAATATTCGACCGCACTTTGGATATTGTCGACCTTAAACGCCAAATGTCTTAAGCCGCAAGCTTCTGGCCGGCTGACGCGCGCTGGCGGTTCGGGGAAAGAGAATAATTCAATCTGGCTGCCGTCGGCAAACGTCAAATCTAATTTGTAGCTTTGCCGTTCGGCACGGTAACTTTCTGCCAGAATGCGCGCACCCAAGATCTCACAATAAAACTGTTTGGAGCGCAAATAATCGGCAACAATGATCGCAACATGGTCAAAACCGAGAATCGGAGTTGCTACAACCGCACTTGTCATTTTTTAGCCATTGCACGCTTTAATGAATAACGCGACGTGACTGGGTGTAATTTCTCGCCCAGTAATTTTCGGATAAAGAACTGGTGGTTACCCCTTGGCTAGTGCTGGCGTGGATAAACTGATTATTGCCAATATAAATTCCGACATGATTATTCTTGCGAAAAAAAACCAAGTCGCCGAATTCCAATTCGCTTTTATTAATTTTACTACCGACGTGTCGCTGTTCAGCGGTGCTGCGTGGCATCGACATACCGAAAGCACGATCAAATGCATTCAACACAAAGGCAGAACAATCAATGCCTTGTTTGGTGGTACCGCCCATGCGATAGCGTACACCTTGCCAATTGTTATAAAAATCATGCAGCTTAGCAAACTGATCCAACGTGACCCCATTACCGATATTTTCCGGCAAGTTGGTGCGAATTCGCCCTTCTTGCGCTTGAGAACTCATGTGTGATCCGCTATTGCTACATGCCGTTACCGTGGCTATTGCCAAAATTAAAAGTATTTTGCGTAACATCATAATATGCTTTAAAAGTTAAAATTAGGAAAACCAAAACGTTTTGATTTTACGGGAGGGTGCCGCCTTTATCCAGCGAAACATTGTTTTTTCTTCTGTTTTACACTATTTTTTTGACGCACTTCAAAAAATGATTCAAAAAATCAGGCAATCACTAAGCTGCTATTCAATATCACGCTGCCAAACTACGTAACCAACGAATTTCATCTGCCCAATTTTCCGGTTCAATCGTTTCCAAAATCAGCGGCATATCATCAAATTCAGGGTGCTGCATAATATATTCAAAAACTGCAGTGCCGATTGTGCCGCCGCGCAGACAATCATGGCGGTCAACTCGGCTGCCAAGTGCGGTTTTCGAGCCGTTAAGGTGCATGCCCTTCAAATAATGAAAACCCACAATGTCAGCAAACTCAGAGAATACCTGTTCACAGCCTGCTGGCGTAGAAATATCGTATCCGGCAGAAAAAGTATGACAAGTATCCAGGCAAACCCCGACTCGGCTTTTATCTGCCACTTGTTCGATAATCGCCGCCAAATGTTCAAAACGATAACCGATATTCGAACCTTGCCCGGCGGTATTTTCAATCACCGCCACCACATTCGGCACCTGTTGTTGGGCAATATTGATAGATTCAGCGATGATCGCAATGCAATCCGGCTCTGAAATTTTGCGCAAATGGCTACCCGGATGAAAATTCAGCAATGATAGTCCCAGCTGCTGACAACGCTGCATTTCATCGATAAAGGCGGTACGGGATTTTTGCAGCGCTTCCGGCTCCGGATGCCCCAAATTAATCAAATAGCTGTCGTGCGGCAAAATATGTTTTGGATTGATCGCCGCCCGTTGCAGCGCCGTTTTAAACTGTTTGATGCTGCTTTCACTCAACGGCTTCGCCAGCCATTGCCGTTGATTTTTGGTAAATAATGCAAACGCATTCGCCCCAATTGCCAGCGCATTGGCAACTGCATTTTCTACCCCGCCACTGGCACTGACATGTGCGCCGATATATTTCATAATCCGTTTCCTTATTTCCGACTGCTTTTGTGGTAGCATTGTACTGAAATTTAACCTTGTATAAACCTATTGGTACAATTTATGGCAACAAATACTCCACTTAACGATTTTTCGATGCTTTGCCGCCTGTTTGGCAATCTGTTTTACCGCCCACCACAAGACGAAGTGCTGGCGCCAATTTTCAACTGGCTGCAACAAGGCAGCCTGACCGCACTTTGGGCGTTAGACACCGATAGCCAAAGCGAAAAAGCCTTGCAACAACTGCAAAGTGCGGTTGCGCCGCAGCAACTTGCGACTGAATACCACCAACTGTTCGGTGAAAATGGTGCCGTTTGCTGCAAGATTTCTGCATATAGCGATCAACTTAATCAATTTATTGAATTCCGCCAATTGCGCGCTATGCCTGAGCTAGACAACGCTGATCATGTGGCGCATTTGCTGCTGAGCGCCTCTTGGTTGGAAGATCATGCAGCTTCCCTTAGCGCACAGCAAACATTGTTTGAACAGTTTTTACTACCGGTGGTCGGCAAATTTTTGGGCAAAGTTGAAGCGCACGATCAAGGTTTCTACCGTGCAGCAGCGCAACTATGTCGTGATGCGCTGGCGGCAATGGCGGATGAATTAGAAGAGGAACAACCCGCTTAAATCGCTTACTACTAAAACGCTAATCTTGCATACTCTGCTCTAATTTCAATTGTTTATGCACGGTTTGATATAGTCCTGGCAACAGTTGCGTCATCATATTGAGTTGTTGACGCAACACCCGATCTTGCTGCAATTGGCTAGGGCTGCTGAAGTGTTCATCAGTTTCAACGGCCAAGCGTTTGGAAATGCTCATGATTTTCTGGTCAAACTGCGCCTGCGGCAGGTGATCTAGCTGTTGTAAAATTGTAATAAATTCCCTTGCTGCCGGATAAAGTGCGGTCAAAAAATATTTATCATCGCCATGTTTCCCCATCGAATGACGAAACGCCCCCAGCGCCGAGATATAACCCAGCAGGCAGTAATTCTGTTTGAGCAACTGAAAAGCATTGGCTAAATAACGTTGATATTTCTGCGGCTCGCTGTTCATATTGCCGATCAGCGTGTTCAGCTCTGCCGCACTTTCATGTGCCGCCAAGCGTACAATCCGATAATTGACATGATTTTTTTCACCAAATTGCAACTGTGCCATAATATACAGCAGATAGCGGGCGTTATTTTGAATGCTGCGGTGAATAATCTTGCCGATTTTCATGTATTTCCAATCCGGCCATAGATAGGACACTGCCCACCACGCCAACACCGCCCCGACGAAGGTATCCATCACTCGTGGCCACATCGCACCATAAATATCGAAGCCACTGATATCAAAACAGATCAGCACTTGAATGGTGATAAAACAGGTCGAGAAACTGTAATTTTTATTTTTAAAATAGAAAAACAGCGTACTGGTAATCACCAACAATCCCAATTTGGCCTCTAATGTCGCCATAAAATAGGGTAATAACGAGCCGAGAAACACGCCGACCAAGGTGCCCAAAATCCGTTCGCGCAGGCGTTTTTTGGTTGCTGAATAGTTTGGCTGACACACAAAAATCGCCGTCAATAACACCCAATAACCACGTTCTAAAGCTAAAGCATTGGCAATTGTACAGCATGCCAACACCACTAACGACAATCGTACCGCATGACGAAACAGTGGCGATTGCAAGGTTAAATGACTGTGGATAGCAGCAGCGATTTCACGCAAACCGCGAATGCGATTGGTGGTGATAATACGGCTGAACGAATCTTGAATTTCGTTACTTTCTTTGCCCAAGAACAGCAGCTGCCATAAAATACTTTTTAAATTGCCGATCACGGTTCTTAAATTTTCAAGCTGCGAGCTGTTGGGCGAATGTTCGATAAAATAACTGAAAGAGGCGTCAATCCCTTCTGCTGCACGTT
Source organism: Testudinibacter crocodili (assembly GCF_006228025.1). Taxonomy (NCBI): domain Bacteria; kingdom Pseudomonadati; phylum Pseudomonadota; class Gammaproteobacteria; order Pasteurellales; family Pasteurellaceae; genus Testudinibacter; species Testudinibacter crocodili. Next base: position 14,185 of record NZ_VDHF01000036.1, on the reverse strand, counting down.
GTAAACGTTGTTTCGGCTGGTAAGCTTTACGCTGCAAAATGGCCTGTGCAATATCACGGCAATCGTCGGCTTGCAGTTCTAACAAACGTTGAATACGAAAAATTAAATCGCTGTTTTGCAGCTTCTTCACCAGTTTGCGATAGTCAAAATGTGAAGAGCTGGCACGCTCGTGAATGTCTTGTGCGGCGTAATAATAGCGAATCAACCGACTGGTTTTCGAATGGCGATGCTGTCCGCCCAGGCGATAAAACAGTGATTGACGGCACAGATTGAAAGCATCGATCACTCGACTGTTCAAGCCGGAAAGTTCCAGTTGCAGCGGCTCCGCACTTTCCGCTTCGTCGGGGTCAAAAAACTTAGACTTGCCGTCCAGATAATCCGCCAGTGCCAAATAGGCATTCGCCAAATATTCATCAACTTTATAGCGCGGAAAAAACAGATACGTCAGCACCGAAGAGACGCTGTACAACAACGTACCGCACACAATCATCACCGGATTGATGTACCACTGGGTTTGCGGCAGATAGGTTAATGAGGTATATAGCGCCACAATCAACGTGCCGAAAGCAATGGTACTGTAACGCTGTCCGAGTGCGCCCATCATCGTGAACACAAAAGTGAACAGTGTCATCATCAGGGCAAAATACAGTGGATTATTTAACGAAATCTGCGCACCAAACGCCGAAATAGTAAACGCTACAATTGTGATCAGAATATTTTTGATTTTGCCGCTTAAGCCGTGATCCAAATCGACCAACCCTGCTGCAATGATGCCCAACACGAACGGCATTGCTACCGCCGAAATATTGAGACTATAAACCAACATCGCCGCCAAATTAACCGCAATAAATACCGGAATAACCGCAATAAGATGACTGTTCAGCCAATGAATTTTGTTCACGTTGGACTCATTATCGCTGTGGCCATTTATTCACTGCGATTTTCAAATTGGCGGCGAATCTGCTCTGCTTTTGCGGCTTGCGCCACATCACTCGGTACGACTCGCTGCCCGACTGGAAACAGAGCGATCCCCGCCAGTTTAAAATGGGCAATCCCACTTGGGATACCAATAATCGTCAAACATTGGCTAATGCCGGTGACAATATGCAACAAACACAGCCACCAGCCGAAACAGACGAACCATACAATATTCAGCACACTGCCGATACCGTTGCCGATCGCACTGGTTGGCTGCAAATATTTGATATGCACAATTTCATTACCGAACGGCGCTAACGACATTTTAGTGATTTCCCAGCAACTTCGGCTGTAGGGCAAGGTGACAATCAACAATACGCTGACAATGGTAGCAAACAACCAGCCGATAACCGTGGCAAAACCAAAAAACACAAAATTAAAAATATTCAGGGCTAAATTCATGGTGAGCCTATTTCAATCGCTGCGCTAAATAATCAGCATAGTCTGGAATATCAATAGCTATCTCTTGATTAAAGTGCGGTGAGCTAATCAAAAAATCGGCGGTTGCCGGATTCATCGCAACGGGAATATTCCACACCGTTGAAATACGCAACAACGCTTTCACGTCCGGATCATGTGGCACGGCATTCATCGGATCCCAAAAGAAAATCAACAGATCGATTCGCCCTTCGGCAATCATCGCACCGAGCTGTTGATCGCCGCCCATCGGTCCACTCAGCAAGCTGTTGACCTGCAAACCGCTCTTTTGCTCGATTAAATTGCCAGTGGTGCCGGTGCCGTACAATTTATGTTGTGCCAACAAAGTGCGGTTTTTAATACACCACTCAACCAACGTTTGTTTGCAGTGGTCATGCGCAACCAACGCAACATTTTTGTTTTGTGGCAAATGGCGGGGAATAGTTTGCATAGGTTTTTCTCCCTAGTTCCAACACGAAACTTTTAGCAAAAACTTGAGTCGCTACTTTTAACAATAAAACATGAAAGTAAAAAAGCGAGCTAAGCTCACTTTTTGATCTCTCATTTAAGCGGGTTACTGTTTTTTTGCCCAATTCAAGAAGCGTTGTTGTGTTTCCTTGTCCGCTTGTTGGAACCAGTATTGCAACTGTTGTTCCGCCACATTTTCACCTTGTACCGTCACTTTGCCTTTTTGTGCTTTACCCACATTTGCCATGCCCATCGCGACCGGCATGCTGGCGGTAGCAAATCCGGCAACGGCAGCTTTTGCACCACTGCTGTTGTAAGCAGACAAATCATCGGCTAAATTTCTACCCGGGAAGAAACCTTCTTGAGCAAGGGCTTCTTGCTGGCTATCAATTGCCTGTCCGTTACTGCTGACTTTGATCACCGGGTTTTTAGCAAATTTCTCTGCTCCGTTTTCATCGCCGATGCTGTCTGCATTGATCATAATATTACCGCTACCGGCATTAAATTTAACGACAATCGGGGAAGATTCAAATAAACGACGGTCAGAGCCGGAGCGGATGATTTCGCTGACCTGCACCACCACTTGGTGAACCTCATTATCGGAGACTGTGACATTTTTATTTTGTTTTAATAAACCGCCACTGGCTTTTTGTCCGTCAATCGCCAACAGTGTCAGGTTAGACGAAGTACTAATTTCAGCCGCTACCGCACTTAAACCGGTCAACACCGCAGCCGCACCAATCACTAAACGAGTTAATTTCATTTTACTTCCTCAATCATCAGAAAAATCAGTCAACATCGCAGCAAATGCCGGATGCCTCACAAAAACCAAATAGTTTTGCCTATCCTAAGCGAAAACATTATAAAATAAAATAGTCAGTTACGATTTTTATCCAAATTCGAGAGGCAAGTATGATTATTCAACGACAATTTAATGTTTATGGCGTTGTACAAGGGGTCGGCTTTCGTTATTTTACTTGGCGCAAAGCCACAGAATTGGGCTTAAACGGCACGGTACGCAATCTGTCCGATGGCAGTGTTCTGGTGATTGCGAGCGGCGATGAAAGCCAAGTGACCGCACTTTATCATTGGTTACAACAAGGTCCACGCTCAGCACGGGTTGAGAAAGTGTTGGTCGAGGCATACCTGGGCGACAAATGCTTCGATAGCTTTGCCATCAGCTGATCGATTGTTTAAGATCAGCTGCCGCACCAATTTTCTGCCGTCGATTGCGCCACGCTCCGAGCAGCAGTGCCGCAATAAAACAGCCGGATTGCATTAGCACAATGGTCGGGCCGGTGGCTGAATCTAAGTGGTAACTGAGGATCACCCCGAACAAAGTAGAAAAAATCGACACACCGATCGCAATCCACAGCATGGTTTGAAAACGTTTGGTCAAACAAAATGCGGTGATTCCTGGCGCAATCAACAGTGCCACCACCAAAATCACTCCGACCACCTGCATTGCGCTGATGATAGTCAGTGCCAGTAGAATCAGTAGCAGATAATGTAAGGTTCTGACTGAAATTCCCACCACTTTTGCCTGTATTGGGTCAAAACAATACAACAAAAAATCTTTGCGCTTGAAAAACACGATACAAAAGCTGATCAGCGAAATCCATAATGTGGTACGAAACTCCTGCGCCGTCACGCCCAACAGATTACCAAATAAAATATGGGTCAAGTGTTGATCAGTTTCTACTTTCACAAATAAGATCAGACCGAAAGCAAACATACCGGAAAATACGATCCCCATCACTGTATCTTCTTTTAAACGACTATTTTCTTTCAGATACCCTGTTGATAAGGCACAGAAAATACCCGCCACAAATGCGCCGATCGTCAACGGCAAGCCTAAAATATACGCCAAGACAATCCCCGGTAGTACCGCGTGGGAAATAGCATCGCCCATCAGCGACCAACCTTTCAATACCAAATAGCAGGAGAGTAAAGCACAAACAATCGACACCAAAAGTGCGGTGTACAACGCCTGCTGCATAAAAGCAAACGTAAACGGTTCATAAAACCAGTTAAAAATCGCTTCAACCATGTGGCTTTCCTTGTGGTATTTCTTGGCGACGCTGTTTTTGCTGCTGATATTTTTGCGTCAGCAATCCATATTTTGGTGAAAATAAGAATGCCGCTAAAAACAGCAGCGTTTGCAAAAACACAATCACGCCGCCGGTCGCACCGTCGAGAAAATAGCTTAAATATGCACCGACCGCACTTGTGCTAATACCTAAGGTGATAGCAATTACCACCAGTCGTCCGAAACGATCTGTGAGCAAATAGGCGGTCGCACCTGGGGTAATCACCATCGCAATCACCAAAATCGCCCCCACTGTTTGTAACGCCGCGACAACACAGGCACTCAGCAAGGTAAAAAAAAGTACTTTTAGACGAATCGGCGAAATACCAACTGATACCGCATGACTTTCATCAAAAAACACCAACAACAGATCTTTCCAAAAAATCAGCAAAAACACCACGCAAACCGCAATAATAATCCCGACTTGCAGCATATCGCCATCATCAATGCCCAGCACATTGCCTAAAATAATCGATTGCACATCCACCGATGTCGGATTCAGCGAAATAATAAACAGCCCCAGTGCAAAAAATGTGGTGAAAATAAAACCGATGATCGCATCTTCACGTAGTTTAGTGATCGATTTAACCCATAAAATTGCCAGTGCCGCCAGCAATCCGGAAATAAATGCACCAATGGCGTATGGCAATGCCAACGCATAGGCAATTGCCACACCGGGAACGACCGCATGCGAGAGGGCATCGCCGATCAGCGACCAGCCTTTTAGCATTAAATATGCGGATAAAAACGCACAAACCCCACCAACCAAGGCGCTGATCACAATTGCTTTGGTCATATATTCGTAAGCAAAGGGTTCGAGTAACAATTGCCACATAGCTTAGTATTCCGCTTTATTTTGAATTGGAGTTTGATCTTGGGTTTGTACTTGCTTTTGTAGCTGCGCTTGCGGTGCAGTCGGCGGCAATTCCGAACCTTTTTCGCCATAGAAAATTACCGGGCGTTCATCATCGGTCAATACTGTTAAAGTGCGGCTGTCTTGGTCATCATGCAGCTCTTCGCCGTCTAAAGTCAAATAGCGCAATACACCGCCGAATGCCAGTTTCAGATTCTTTTGGGTAAATGTGGTTTCAGTCGTACCGGCGGCAATCACAGTACGATTGATCATCACCACTTGATCGCAAAAGTGCGGTACGCTACCTAAATTGTGGGTCGAAACTAAAATCAAATGCCCTTCACTACGCAGTTGCCCCAATAATGCCACAATCGCATTTTCGGTTTTGACGTCCACTCCGGTAAAAGGTTCGTCGAGTAAAATAATACGGCTTTCTTGCGCCAACGCTCGTGCCAAAAACACCCGCTTTTTCTGCCCACCGGACAGCTCACCGATTTGACGATCTTTTAAGTGGGTGATATCCACCCGCGCCATTGCCTGCTCCACTTTTTGCTTGTCTTGCGGTGACGCAACCCGCAAAAAATTCATATAACCATAACGCCCAGTCATCACCACATCATATACCGAAATCGGAAACTGCCAGTCCACCTCTTCCGCCTGAGGCACATAAGCCACCAGATTCTGCTTTAAGGCTTTCTTGACCGGCAGTCCATGAAGGATAATTGTACCTTGCAGCGGTTTCACCAATCCCATCAAACTTTTAAACAGAGTTGATTTACCGCTGCCGTTCACCCCAACCAAAGCACAAGTCGTACCACCATATAACGCAAAAGAGACATCATAAAGTGCGGTATGCCCGTTATTATAACGAACTCCGACCTCCTTCACCTCTAACAACGGCAGTGGTGGCGGTTCGGAATGGTTTGTGCTTTGTGGGGTTATCATTTATTCAAATCCTTTAACAATAGTGGAAACAGTGACTTGCAACAAATCCAAATACGTCGGCACAGCGCCGTCGGCTTGTGACAACGAATCAACATACAACACGCCACCGTATTTTGCACCGGTTTCTTTCGCTACCTGTTTGCTTGGGCGATCAGACACCGTACTTTCGCTAAAAACAACCGGAATTTTATTGGCTCTCACTTGATCAATCACCGCTCTCACTTGCTGTGGTGACCCCTGTTGTTCAGCATTAATCGGCCATAGATACAATTCTTTAAAACCATAATCCTTTGCCAAATAGCTGAACGCCCCTTCTGAGGTGACCAACCAGCGCTTTTCTGCCGGAATTTGGGCGATTTTATCTCTCAGCGGCTCGTCTAGCCCTTTAATTTTTTCAGCATAAGCGGCGGCATTTCGATTATACACCTCGGCGTTTTTCGGATCATGTTTTACTAATGCTTTGCGGATATTTTCCACATACAGCAACGCATTGCTCGGCGACATCCAAGCGTGCGGATTCGGTGCGCCCTGATAAGCTCCTTCGCTGATCGCAATCGGCTCAATCCCTTCCGTCACCAATACCGCTGGTTTGTCCTGCATATTTTCAAAAAAACGCTCAAACCAACGCTCTAGATTCATGCCGTTCCATAGCAGTAAATCAGCCTCTTGTGCCTTGATCACATCTTTCGGTGTCACTTGATAATCATGAATTTCGGCGCCGGGTTTGGTCACTGACTCTACTATCGCTGCATCACCTGCCACATTTTGTGCAATATCTTGAATCACGGTAAAGGTGGTTAGCACTTTAAACGGTTTTTCAGCCGCCGCAACGGAAAAGCTGATCATCCCGCCTAACATCAATGCGGAAACCAAACTTTTTAGTCCTATCTTCATTTTATTTCTCCTTGTTTGATAAATATTTTTAGGCAAACTATTTTGCCTGCCTAAACTATATCAACTTTACTATTGAGAATCATTTGTATTTAAAATATTTACACAATTTTGTTAGATAACGCTTACAAACATTTTGCCGGCTTCGGCAATCCTGCTAACTTAGTTGCTTGTTTTGCTGGGCCTTCCGGAAACAAACGCTGCAAATAACGACTGTTGCCTTTGTCCGTTCCCAGTTTAGCTGCCATTGCCTTGACCAACATCCGGATCGCCGGCGAGGTTTTATACTCTTGGTAAAACGCGCGCACAAAATGAATCACTTCCCAGTGTGCCTCACTCAGCTCGATTTGCTCTTTTTGCGCCAGCCACTGCGCAACCGTAGGACTCCACTGCGTAGTGTCAAGCAAATAGCCGTCTTTATCCCGTTTAATCTGTTCGTCATAAATATCCATTCATTTTCTCCGGATACAATTATGCCCCTATTCAGGGGCATAAGAAACAAATCAATCTAATTGTCTAGATCTTTGAAAACGGGCGGATATCTCATCCGCCTAATTTTTTAAATTAATGATTAATCACGCGAAGCGCCAATCAAACTCAGCAGGCTAATAAACAAGTTATACAACGAGACATAAATGCCGATGGTGGCGCGGATATAGTTGGTTTCACCGCCGTGTACAATATTGCTGGTTTCATACAAAATCGCTCCGGTTGAAAACACCACGAATAAGGCACTGATGGCTAAATGCAATCCTGGAATTTGCAGGAAGATATTAGCGATAACGCCGACAACCAGCACGATAAACAGCGCAAACATCATGCCACTCAGGAACGACATATCTTTTTTAGTGGTCAACACATAAGCCGAACAGGCGAAGAACACCGCTGCCGTGCCGCCTAATGCCAGCACAACCACATCTCCCATCCCTGCACCAACATACATATTTAGGATCGGTCCGATGGTATAACCTAAAAAACCCGTGAAGGCGAAAGCAGAAAGAATACCCAGTGGGCTATCCGCCAATTTATGGGTCAAAAACAGCAAACCGTAAAAGCCGACCAATAACACAATCAACCCCGGATACGGCAAGTTCATTGCCATCGAAATATAAGCCACCACCGCAGAAAAAGTGACAGTGAGCGCTAATAAAAAGTAGGTGTTACGTAACACTTTGTTGGTTGCCAATACCGATTGTTCGGAACGACGTACATCGGTCACAAGACGTTGTTGCATTGCGTTTCTCCCTTAAGAATACAGAGCAAAAATAGTGGTAAATAAATGGTTAAAACACCCTAACCATAAGGGCTATAACAGAAAAAGTCAAATCTAAATTCAGTTGTTTTCCTCAAACCAAATCAAGCTCGCCATCCGTCCGGTCACACCGTCGCGCCGATAGGAAAAAAACCGCTCTTTTTGGCTGAATGTACAATATTCTCCACCATAAATAAGGTGAATTCCGCATTTTTTCAAGCGCTGACGTGCCAATAAATACAGATCAGCTAAATATTTTTCAGGTGTCGTCAAATCCGGTTGGAATGCCAATGCCGCTTGTGGATCGTGCTGCATAAACGCCGACCGCACTTCGGCACCGACTTGAAATGCCGATTGACTGATCGCCGGTGCCAGCCACGCCACGATTTGCGACGGTTTGGCATGAAACTGTGCCACGGTGTTTTCTAAAATACCATCACACAAGCCGCGCCAACCGGCATGTGCCGCCGCCACTTCATTGCCACCTTCTGTCGCAAACAGCACCGGCAGACAATCGGCTGTCATCACCAAACAAACTTGCCCCGCTTGATCGGTATACACCGCATCAGCCTCAAGTGCGGTTTCCGTGGTCGGTAAACGTAATACGTTGATGCTATGGGTTTGATTTAAATATAGCGGCATTTGCGGCAGTTGTGCTTTTTCAAGCAGCAAAGTACGGTTTGCCGCGACCGCACTTGGGCTATCACCGACGTGTGCGCCCAAATTAAAACTGGCATAGGGCGCAACACTCACGCCACCGCCACGCAAAGTAGAGAGTGCGTGGATATTATTCGCTAAATTCCAGTTTGGTCTAAGAAATTCCATCAATAATCCAGTTCGTCTTTGTGCAGCTCATAATCCTGTTTCAGCGCATTCAGCAGTTCCACAAAATCGTCCGGTAACGGGGCGTGCCACTCCATCACTTCGCCGCTAATCGGGTGTTCCAAACGCAACATCACCGCATGCAAGGCTTGACGTTGAAAATTGCGCAGTACCGTTAAAAATTCCTCACTTGCCCCTTTCGGCGGACGCGGTCGCCCACCGTACACCTGATCCCCCAACAACGGATGGGCAATATGCGCCATATGCACCCGAATCTGATGGGTGCGTCCGGTTTCCAAGCGTAACCGCAGACGAGTGTAATTACGGAAACGCTCCATAATCCGATAATGGGTCACCGCCGGTTTACCCATCGGATGCACCGCCATATGGGTACGTTTGGTCGGATGGCGTGACATCGGCTGATCAATCGTACCGCCTTTAGTCATAATGCCGTATGCCACCGCCTCATATTCGCGGGTAATCCGGCGTTTTTGCAACGCATACACCAAACGGGTTTGCGCCGGAATGGTTTTCGCCACCACCATCAAGCCGGTGGTGTCTTTGTCCAATCGGTGCACAATGCCGGCGCGCGGCACTTCGGCAATTTGTGGATAATGATGCAACAGCGCATTCAGCACCGTGCCATCCGGATTGCCAGCCCCTGGATGCACCACAAAATCTTTCGGCTTGTTGATCACCAAAATATCATCGTCTTCATACACAATATTCAGTGCGATCGGCTGGGCAACAAAGCGGTTTTCCTCTTCGATTTCCACTTCAATCAAAATCACTTCATCGCCATATACTTTTTCACGCGGTTTGTTCACTACCGCACCGTTAACCTGCACCAAATCCTGCTCAATCCACGTTTTAATCCGTGAACGAGAATAGTCGGGAAAGCATTCCGCCAAGGCTTGATCCAAACGCTGACCGAGTTGATGTAACTGAATTTGTGCCGTTAATTGTAATTGTTTCGTCATAAATAAAAATAAAATCCACTGAATTCTAGTTTGCTTATTTGCCAAGGATGGTTAAAATACAAGGCGTAACAAGATAATAACGCTCATTGTAACTGAAGTTTACCGTGAAGTAACCAAACATTCGTTGACGCGTGTTGCCAGCCGACCGCACTTTTTGCAAAAACCTCTTTAGGATTGTTATTTATGTATAAATTAAAATCGCTTGCCTTACTGTTGCTAACCGCCTTAAGCATTGCCGCCTGCTCCTCTGACAAAAAAGAAGTCGAAACTGCGTCGGTGGAAGAACTTTATAGCAAAGCCAATACGTATCTTTTAGATGAAAACTATGCAGAAGCTATTCGTTATCTGGATGCCGTAGACAGCCGTTATCCGTTTGGTGCCTATGCCGAACAAGCACAATTGGGATTAATTTACGCCAACTATAAAGATTCTGAATACACTTTGGCACTGGCAAACGCCGAACGTTTTCTGCGCTTGCACAGCAACAGCCAACATTTAGATTTCGTGTTGTATCTGGCAGGATTGATCAATACTGAGCTGGGCGATCACTTCTTACAAAAGGCATTCGGCACCGACCGTGCCTCGCGTGATCCGCTGACTTTAACTAATGCGTTACACAATTTCGAAACGTTGCAACAGCATTTCCCGAACAGCCAATATGCTGCCGATGCCGCCGTACGCGCCAACTATCTACGTAATGCACTGGCTCGCCACGAACAACAAGTGGCCGAATTTTATTTCAAACGTCATGCTTATGTTGCCACGGTAAACCGTGTACTAGGCTTGTTGGATACCTATCCTGATACACAAGCAACCCATGAGGCGTTGCCATTATTGGAAAAATCCTACCAAGCGATGAAACTCAACGAACCTGCTGCTAAAATCGCCGAATTAATTAAACAAGGCGAAAACAAAACCTTCGCTGAAATCCCGGTTCCTGAAGGTGATGTGGATTTAGTCGTCCCTAATGTGCTGTCGCCAACCGCCCAGTAACCGCTCGATTTAATAAAAAAACACCTTAACGTTGTTCGATGTTAAGGTGTTTTTTGTTATTGCAATAAATCAAGTTCAACCAAATCATTTAAATATTTCTGTGCAGTATTGCGATGAATATTTCCTTTATCGTGATTCTAACAGAACGTGCACATGTTTTCGCGGTTTCTTGTGCACGTTCTGATAACGTATATACGTTTTTGCGATTTCTTGTGCATGTTTTGTTGATATACGCAGCTTTTGGCACTTTTTTATGCACATTTTGATCTCAAACCGATTTTGAGTGTTTGTTGTGAAAAGTAAAACACGATCTAAATCAAGAAAACCTTAAATAAGCATCACAAATACTTCTTTTATAAATAAGATCCTTTTATGATACGACTGTTAAAACGAATTAACAGCTATTTTACTTATTACTCAACTCACTCGATACGATCAACACAATCTATAAAAAGGAATTTGAATTATGTACTGTATTCAATGCGAACAAACCATGAAAACCCCTGTCGGTAACGGCTGTAGCTACTCGCAAGGAATGTGTGGCAAAACGGCTGAAACCTCCGATTTGCAAGATTTATTAATAGCGGCGCTATACAGCCTGTCTACTTGGGCGGTTAAAGCGCGCGAATTGGCGATTATCGACAATGAGATCGATGCGTTCACCGCACAAGCATTTTTCTCTACCTTAACCAACGTCAATTTTGACTCCAAACGCATTGTCGAATATGCCCAACAAGCGCAAGCCTATCGCGATCAACTGATCCAACGCTGCCGTGCGGTCAATCCAAGCACCGACAGCGATCATCCGTTGGCATATTTGAAATTGAACGGCAGTGAAATTGCCACCCTGACCGCACAAGCAGAAGATTTTGCTTTAAACAAAGACATCCACGACATCAGTGAGGAAGTACACGGCTTGAGAATGCTGTGTTTATACGGCTTAAAAGGTGCGGCAGCGTATATGGAACACGCCCATGTTTTAGGACAATTCGATAATCAAATTTATCTGGAATTCCACCAATATATGTCTTGGCTGGGCACCAATCCAACCGATATCGATACGTTACTAAAAAATTCACTCGGCATCGGCATGATGAATTTTGGCGTGATGGGCTTATTGGATAAAGGCGAAACCGCCGCATTTGGTAATCCTAGCCCTTCAACAGTGAATGTTAAACCGATTGCCGGCAAATGCATCCTGATTTCTGGTCACGATTTGAAAGACTTGAAAGCCTTATTGGAACAAACCGAAGGCACAGGGATTAACGTGTATACCCACGGCGAAATGCTGCCGGCGCACGGTTATCCGGAACTGAAAAAATACAGCCATTTAGTCGGCAACTACGGCGGCGGCTGGCAAAACCAACAACGGGAATTTGCCAAATTCCCGGGGCCGGTGATTATGACGTCCAACTGTATTATCGATCCGAATGTCGGCAACTATGCCGATCGCATCTACACCCGCAGCATCGTCGGCTGGCCGGGCGTGAAACACCTAGATGATCGCGATTTCAGCCAAGTGATCGAACAGGCTCAACAAATGGCGGGCTTCCCATACAGTGAAATCGAACACAACATCACCGTCGGTTTCGGTCGCCAAACCCTGTTAGATGCCTCTGATGCGGTAATTAACTTGGTCGCCGAGAAAAAATTACGCCATGTGTTCTTGGTCGGCGGTTGCGACGGTAGCGTGGGCGAACGCAGCTACTACACCGAATTTGCGCGCAATGTGCCGGACGATTGTGTGGTCTTAACCTTAGGCTGCGGCAAATACCGTTTCAACAAACTGGAATTCGGCACATTGGAAGGCGGTTTGCCACGTTTATTGGATGTCGGTCAATGTAACGATGCTTATTCGGCGATTATGTTAGCAGTGAACTTGGCGGAAAAACTGGGCTGTGGCGTGAACGATCTGCCGCTGACTTTAGTCCTGTCTTGGTTCGAGCAAAAAGCGATTGTGATTTTGCTAACCTTGTTGGCATTGGGTGTGAAAGATATTTACACCGGTCCGACTGCACCGGCATTTTTGAACGACAATTTATTGGCGATTCTGAATGAAAAATTCGGTCTGCGCGGCTTGACCACCCCACAACAAGATATGCAACAAGCGTTAGCACGCTAATGATTGCATGATGTCATACCAAGTGCGGTCTGCTCTTATCTGGTGACCGCACTTTGTTTTGTTTAGGATTTTCAACTATGTCAAACCCAAATGCTTTCTGTATCAATGAAATGATGGTCAACAACATCGTGCAAGAAACCGACGATGTTTACACCCTCGAACTGATCGCACAAGATTTTTATCCCTACGAACCAGGGCAATATGCGCTGGTCAGCATTAAAAATACCCCAGATATTGCCAGAGCCTACACCCTCTCCTCTACGCCCGGTTTAAGCCGTTATGTCACTTTAACCGTGCGCCGGATTGAAAACGGAGTTGGCTCAACCTGGCTGACCCGAGATGTCAAGGTCGGCGATACGCTGTGGCTGTCTGATCCTAAGGGCGATTTCACCTGTTCCAAAATCGTCAGTGACAATTACCTACTGGTCGCCGGTGGCTGCGGCATTACGCCGATTATGTCAATGGTGCGTTGGTTATGCGTCAATCGTCCGCAAGCCAATTTAACCGTGTTCTACAGCGTGCATTCGCCGAAAGACGTGATTTTCAAACGCGAATGGCAACAACTGAAGGCGCAATATCCACACTTAACGCTGTATATGAACTCGTCACAAGGCGCCAGCGAAGGCTTTTATGCCGGACGGATTTCGCAACAAATGCTGCAAGAACTGGTACCGCATATTGCCGACTGCACCGTGCTAACCTGCGGTCCGGAAAGCTATATGCAGCATATTCGTGACATCACCGAGCAATTGGGCGTGCCCAAAGAGCGGTTTTTCCTTGAACAATTCCATTCCTCGACCGAAGTGTGTATGACCGACAACAGTAAGCAAGTCGGCTTGACGGTGTACGGCATTATTGGCGAACAGACCATTTCCGTACCGTTCGGCATATCATTGCTGAGCGCACTGGAAGAAAATAACATCCCAGTGATTGCCGCCTGCCGCACCGGCATCTGTGGTTCGTGCAAAACCAAAGTGCTGCAAGGCGAATACGAAACCAGCACCACCGGCCCGCTTACGCCACAAGAAATCGAACAGGGCTATGTGCTGGCATGCAGCTGCCAAATCAAAGGCAATATGCAGATTGAACCGGTGATTTAATCCTTTGCAAGCAACCAAAGTGCGATAAGCCTTCTCAACCTTAGGCCCTACATCCGAATGACCAAAAACAAAGGCTGTTTTATCTCTAAAACAGCCTTTATCACGCTACAATGCCCACTATGGCTCACCGTACTTTCTGCACCTCTCCGGTTTCTGCTCGGTACTTCTACCCCGTCCTTAGCGACGCTTCAACACCAGCTTCTCCCCCTTCGCATTGCTTATCTCTATCTGTGTCGGCGCTCGGTTCTTCTTATGCAAAATCCCTATATAGTTCC
>NZ_VDHF01000035.1:0-39527 GCF_006228025.1 Testudinibacter crocodili | reverse complement strand
ATATCATTAAGTAGAATGATTTTAAACAAATTTGATATGGTTAGGTGTCAGTATTTACGATAATAACTGTTTTCTATTGATTTAAGGAGGCTTTTAACGCTGATCTTTGTTTTAGGAAAAGAGGTGTTTGTTGAACTTCCGCAATTGGTGGATTTTTTTCTGCTGCAATGATCAAACTCGCTGCGGTTTTGTGCTAAAGTGGGGCAAGTTTAACTCACTCAGAAAATGGCGATGAAGCAAGATATGAACCAATCACAAAATCCAAACGATAATCCACTCAATGTGACGCAACCTCAAGCGGAAACTACCCATTTTGGTTTTAAAACCGTCGGCAAAGCAGAGAAGCAGCAGTTGGTTGCCAATGTGTTTCATTCGGTGGCGGGCAAATATGATTTGATGAATGACTTGCTGTCATTTGGAGTTCATCGAGTTTGGAAACGGTTCACCATTGATTGCAGTGGGGTTCGCAAAGGGCAGAACGTGTTGGATTTGGCGGGCGGAACCGGCGATTTTAGTGCTAAATTTTCACGGATTGTCGGCGCCGATGGGCGTGTGGTGTTGGCGGATATTAATGATTCGATGTTGCAGGTCGGGCGCGAAAAATTGCGTAATTTGGGCGTGGTCGGCAATGTGGAATATGTGCAGGCAAATGCCGAAGCGCTGCCGTTTGCCGATGCCAGTTTTGATTGCATTATCATCAGTTTTGGCTTGCGCAATGTGACAGATAAAGACAAGGCGTTGCAGTCGATGTATCGGGTGTTGAAACCGGGCGGGCGTTTGCTGGTGTTGGAGTTTTCTAAACCGATTCTTGATCCGTTAAGCAAGTTGTATAACTTTTATTCATTTAATATTTTACCGAAAGTGGGTGAAGTGGTGGTCAATGATGCGGAAAGTTATCGTTATTTGGCGGAATCGATCCGAATGCACCCGGATCAGGATACGCTGAAAACAATGATGGGCGCTGCCGGTTTTGAAAATGTGGACTATTACAATTTGAGTGCTGGGATTGTGGCGCTGCATCGAGGCTATAAATTTTAGAGGCTACAAATTCTAAAAAAATAACGTGTTAACTTAGCAAGTGTTAGGGTCTGTTGATCTTTTGTGTTTATAAATCAAGCAAAAAGAGTGTGATTTTATCCGACAGCGACCTACGGTCGCAATCGGTTAAGCATTGATGAGAGGCTTTGCCTCTCTGAAGCAGCCGCAAAGCGGCTGATCTATGCGTAACCTAGTACGGCTTTGCCGTGCTAGGCTAAAAGGATTAGTTTTAGCTCAAATAATATACTTAAAAGATCAACATACCCTAGATTAAAAAAGGAAATCGGACGATGTTACCCAGTTGGGCGCAGATAAAAACACAATTCATATTGCCACAGCTTGCTGCAGCTGCGTTGGAAACCGCACTTTCACATTTATTAAAAAATACTGAGAATTATCAGCCGCTGTTGCGAAAATTGAACGGCAAGGTGCTGGCATTGCAATTGCAGCAACCTGAGATCAGTTACTATTTTATTTTTTCGGAACAGGCAATCGATGTGTTGCAGCAATATGAAGGCATCGCCGATTGTTCGCTGCAAACCTCAGCGAAAATTTTACTAAAATTGCCGAAAAAATCGGAATTAAGCCACTATATTAATGATAAATCGATTGTGATCCACGGTGATCTGCAAGTGTTGCAAGACTTTTTGGGCTTGATGGCGTTTTTGCAAACAGATCCGGCTGAGTTGCTGTCGCCGTATGTGGGCGATGTGCTGGCATATAACGCTAGCAAACTATTACAGCAGGGGCTGAATTTTCTGGCAAACAAGCAGCAAACTGCTTCGTGGCATTGGGACGAGCGTTTCAGTGAAGAGTGGCAAATTGTTACGCCCAAATTGGCGTTTGCAGATTTTCAGACCCAGGTGGCACAAGTGCAGCAGCAATGTGATCAATTGGAGCATCAATTTCAGCAGTTGCAAAGCCGCATAGCAGCAAAAATAGCAGAAAAAGAGGCGAGCTGTGATTAAATCAACCCTGCGTTTTTATCGAATTATCCAAGTGATTCTACAATACGGCTTGGATCAAGCGTTGCCGAAAACCGGGTTCACTCGTCCGATTCGTTGCGGACGCAAACTGCTGTTTTGGCTGCAAAACCGTCATCAAGACAAGGCATTCGGCTTGCGCTTGCGTTTGGCATTGCAGGAACTGGGGCCGGTGTGGATAAAATTGGGGCAAATGTTGTCAACCCGGCGTGATCTGTTTCCCGATGCCATTGCTGATGAATTAGCGCTGTTGCAAGATCAAGTTGAGCCATTTTCTGGCAAGTTGGCACGGCAGCAAATTGAAAGCGCACTGGGCGGCAAACTGGAAAATTGGTTCAGTGATTTTGATGAAACCGCATTGGCTTCCGCCTCGATCGCACAAGTACACACCGCAACCTTCAATGCCGATAGCGAATTTGCCGGGCGTGAAGTGGTGCTGAAAGTGATTCGCCCAAACATCGAGAAGGCGATTGCGGCGGACATTGGCTTGATGTATCGCTTGGCAGGTTGGATTCCTCGATTATCAAGCGAAGGGCGGCGTTTACGCCCGGTGGAAGTGGTGCGGGAATATGAAAAAACCATTTTAGACGAGCTGGATTTGCGGCGCGAAATGGCGAATGCGATCCAATTGCGGCGCAATTTTGAAAACAGTCCAATGTTGTATATTCCTGAAATGTATAATGATTTCTGCTTCAAGAATGTGATCGTGATGGAGCGGATCTACGGTATTCAGGTATCGGATATTGCTGCATTGGAAGCCAACGGCACCAATATGAAACTGCTGGCAGAACGTGGCGTACAGGTGTTTTTCACCCAAGTGTTCCGTGACAGTTTTTTCCATGCGGATATGCACCCTGGCAATATTTTTGTCAACCCGAAGCACCCTGAAGATCCGCAATATATCGGCATTGACTGTGGCATTGTCGGCTCGCTGAATCGGGAAGACAAGCGCTATTTGGCAGAGAATTTTTTAGCATTTTTCAATCGGGATTATCAACGGGTGGCGCAGTTGCACGTTGATTCCGGCTGGGTGCCGGAAGACACCAATGTGCAGGAGTTTGAACAGGCGATCCGCACTGTGTGCGATCCGATTTTTGCCAAGCCGCTGAGCGAGATTTCGTTTGGGCATGTGTTGTTGAATCTGTTTAATACTGCGCGTCGCTTCAATATGGAAGTGCAGCCACAATTGGTGTTGTTGCAAAAAACCTTGTTGTATATCGAGGGCTTAGGGCGACAAATTTATCCACAATTGGATTTATGGCAAACTGCAAAGCCATTTTTGCAAGATTGGTTGAACGATCAAGTTGGGCTGAAATCGGTGTATCGCAGTGTGAAAGAGAAGTTACCGTATTTCCGTGAGCATTTTGCTGAGTTGCCGGAAACCTTGTATCACGCTTTACAGCAACAACAGCAGATCAGCCGACAAATTGGCGAATTAAACCGCACTTTGGTCGGGCAGCAGCGACAGCGGCGACGCTCTTGGTACAGTGGGCTAATTGGCAGTGTGATATTTATCACAACACTCTTACAATTTGCACATTTGCCGCGATATTTTAGTTCGTGCTTATTGCTAAGTGCGGTTATAATCTGGCTCTACGGCTTGTTGAAAAACGATTAATGAAAAATTGATCCAAAATACACTTGCAGATTGACTGTAAGCTATCAATGGTTTAAAGTTTTTCGAGTGGCACAACAATTTATTTAACAATCGAAATGTGGTCATTTTTGGGCTATTTTTCATATTATGAGGTGGTTTTATGGGTATCAGCGTTTGGCAATTGGCTATTATTGTATTAATTGTGGTTCTTCTATTCGGAACAAAAAAATTGAAAAGTTTAGGTTCAGATCTGGGAGAGTCGGTTAAAGGTTTTAAAAAAGCCATTAAAGACGATGATCAAAAAGATGCTGATTTTAAACAATCTTTAGAAAACAACGCTGAAAAATCAGCAACTAAAGAACAGGCTAAAGATAAAGAGCAGGCGTAACCCGTGTTTGATATTGGATTTTCCGAACTGGTTTTAATTTTTGTAGTGGGTCTGGTGGTGCTAGGCCCGCAACGTTTGCCGGTGGCAATTAGAACGGTGGTCAGTTGGATTCGCACCATTCGCGGCATTGCCACCAATGTGCAGAATGAATTGAGCCAGGAACTGAAACTGCATGAATTGCAGGAGAGTATTAAAAAAGCGGAAAAACTGAATCTGAGTGAGTTGTCACCGGATTTAGCCAAAAGTATTGAAGACTTGAAAGAATCGGCACAAAAAATGCAACAAAGTGTGCAGCAGCAAGGCGAACAATTACAAAGCGGTATTAAAAATATCGAACAAAATTTGAAAGAGAACGCTTTAAGCGAAGATGATCAAGCGATGTTGGCAGAAGCAGAGGAACCGCACTTGGTTGCAGATGAAAGTGCGGTGTCTGAAGATCCCGCTCTTGCCTCGCCTAACGGCGAAGTTGATAAAATAGCTGTCGATAAAACAGCAGACGCTGCTAAAGTTTAACCCGAAAGGAATGTTGTATGTCGTCAGTTGAAGACTCCCAACCGCTGATTAACCATCTGATTGAATTGCGTAACCGCTTGTTGAAAGCGATTTTGTGTATTTTGCTTGTTTTTTGTGGTTTGGTGTTTTTTGCCAATGATATTTATCGCTTGGTCGCTTTGCCGCTGATCGAACAACTGCCGCAAGGCTCGAGCATGATTTCGACCGGCGTAGCTGCGCCATTTTTTACCCCACTGAAACTGACCGGCGTGGTGGCGATTTTCTTGTCGGTTCCTTATTTGCTCTACCAAGTTTGGGCGTTTGTCGCCCCGGCACTTTATCAACATGAAAAACGCTTGATTTATCCACTGCTGTTTTCCAGTACACTGCTATTTTATGCCGGTGTGGCATTTGCCTATTATGTGGTATTCCCGCTGGTGTTCGGTTTTTTGACCAAAACAGCACCGGAAGGAGTGGCCATTGCGACGGATATCAGCAACTATCTGGACTTTGTGTTGACCATTTTCTTGGCATTCGGTATTTGCTTTGAAGTGCCGATTGCGATTATCCTGCTGTGTTGGAGCGGCGTGGTGACGGCAGATGATCTGCGTCGCAAACGCCCCTATATTATTGTAGCCGCCTTTGTTATTGGGATGTTTTTGACGCCACCGGATGTGTTTTCGCAAACCTTGCTGGCGATTCCGATGTGGTTGTTGTTTGAGGTTGGCTTATTAGTATCACGGTTTTATAAACCGCGAGATGAAGACAACGCTACCGCTGATGCTGAATCAAATTAAAATTTCCGAAAAGAGAAAAAAGAAGACGTCAATAGTCTGAGACGCCATTGGCGTCTTATTGCGTTAAAGAGGACAAGATTATGACCCAACAAATTTTTGCGCATTTTCCGGCTAACCGTATGCGCCGCCTGCGCCGACACGACTTTAGCCGCCGTTTGGTTGCAGAAAATAAATTGACCGCCGATGATTTGATTTATCCGGTGTTTATTATGGAAGGCGAGAATGAGCGTGAAGCTGTGCCGTCAATGCCCGGCGTGGAGCGTTTAACGTTGGATCAATTGTTGATCGAAGCCGGGTTATTGGTGAAATACGGCGTGCCGGTGATTGCGTTGTTTCCGGTGATTGCGCAGGAGAAAAAATCCTTGTTGGCAGAAGAGGCCTATCATCCAAACGGCTTAGTGCAACGTGCGGTCAAAGCCCTGAAAGCGGCTTATCCCGAATTGGGCGTACTGACCGATGTGGCACTGGATCCTTATACCACACACGGACAAGACGGGATAATCGATGCTGAAGGCTATGTAATCAACGACACCACCAGCGACATTTTAGTTAAACAAGCCTTATCACATGCCGCTGCCGGTGCCGATATTGTGGCGCCAAGCGACATGATGGACGGACGCATCGGCGCCATCCGCACCGCACTTGAGCAAAACGGCTTTATAAACACCCAAATTATGGCGTACTCCGCCAAATATGCCTCCAGTTTCTACGGTCCGTTCCGTGATGCGGTCGGCTCTAGCAGTAATTTAAAAGGCGGCAATAAGAAAACCTACCAACTGGATCCCGCCAACAGCAACGAAGGCTTGCAGGAAGTGGCGTTAGATCTACAAGAAGGTGCGGATATGGTGATGGTGAAACCGGGCATGCCGTATTTGGATTTGGTGTATCGGGTGAAACAACACTTCGGCGTCCCAACCTTCGCCTACCAAGTTTCCGGCGAATATGCCATGCTGCAAGCCGCCATTCAAAACGGCTGGCTCGCCGAAAAACCGGCGATTATGGAAGCGCTGCTATGCTTCAAACGTGCTGGCGCCGACGGCATTTTGACCTATTACGCCAAGCAAGTGGCGCAGTGGTTGTATGAGGAAGGTCAACAGCATTAGATAATAGGATTTTTATGTGTGCTTTCCTTGCTGCTCATCGAAAACCGATCAAGCGTAACACGACTAATACAGCCGAACCGGTTTCTTATTTGACCTGTTTGGCGAAAACTCGGCGTTTGACAGACGGTAGCTGTGTTGCTGGTAGAACGATTTTGGAACATTGCATCATTGTCGGCGAAGTTGCCAAGCGATTATTAGCACAAATCCCCGTTTCAATTCGCACCACACTTTTCCCTGATGGTGTCGAGTTGTTGGCAGCATGCCATGACATCGGCAAGGTATCACCCCGTTTTCAAAATAAGCTGCGTAAAGCATTGGGGTGTGAATTAACGCTCAACACCGATGAATCCGCTTGGGATTATCATGGCGGAGTCACTTTTCTGACGTTGCGGTCATTGATCGGCGAAAAAGCTGCGGTAGCGGCAGGGCAACACCACGGCAGTTATCCTATTAAAGCGAAAAATGGGATTGTTGATCCGGAAAATGCTGAGGTGTTAGGTGGTACGGTTTACCATCAACAGCGTTTAGCATTGATTGATGCCTTAAAACAGCATTTTCAGTGTGATTTTCCGGAGCTAAAAAATGATCAGCAACTGCTGGCGGTATCCGGACTGATTACGGTCGCAGATTGGATTGGCTCAGGGGCATTATTTGAAGATCCGGCGCAGGATTGGCGGTTATATATCGAAAGTGCGGTAGCCGAAGCCGGATATCTACCATTACAGTTCAATAGTGGACTGACTTTTCAGGATATTTTTACTTTTTCACCACATCAGGTGCAGCAGCAGCTTATTGATAGCGTGCAGCGTAACGGTTGTTATGTGTTGGAAGCGCCAATGGGATTGGGGAAAACCGAAGCGGCGCTATATGCCGCCTACAGCCTGTTGCAGCGTGGCGACGCAAGTGGCTTTTATTTTGCCCTGCCGACCCAACTGACCTCGAATAAAATCTATCAGCGGGTTAATCAGTTTTTGGAACAGATTATTCAACCGCAAAGCGCGCATCGAGAAGCTTTGCTTATACATGGAACTGCTTGGTTACAGCAGTTTGAAATGGGGGAAGATGCGGCTGTTGCTGGCTCGTGGTTCAACCAAAAGAAAAGAGCGGTTTTAGCGCCTTTCGGGGTCGGCACGATTGATCAAATTTTATTATCAGTAATGTGGGTAAAACACGGTTTCGTTCGCTCATTCGGCTTGGCAGGCAAAGTAGTGGTGTTGGATGAAATTCATTCCTATGATATCTATACCGGAATGTTGGTACAGCACTTAATAGCGGTGTTGCGGGAATTGGGCTGTAGTGTGATTATCTTGAGTGCAACCCTGACACGTCAGCGCCGATACGAATTATTAGGGCTGCCGTTGGAGGAAGCAACTGCGCAGGTGCAGAATGAACCTTATCCGATGATCACGGCAATAAGCGGCGGGCAGATTTCCACATTAGCAGCGGACAGTCCGAGTGAATACAAGATTGAGCTACATTATGCGAAGCAAAGTGAAGCGATAGAAGAAGCTCTGCTGCGAGCTGAGCAAGGTCAACAAGTTTTGTGGATTGAAAACAGCGTTGCTGAGGCGCAGGAAACCTATCGCATCTTAGCAGCACGTTGCGCCGGACTGGCGGTAAAGTGCGGTTTGCTGCATTCCCGTTTTACTGCGGTCGACCGACATCGACACGAACAGCAGTGGATAGATTTATTCGGTAAACCGGGATGGCAGGCACAAACAACACCGATTCGTCTACAGCAAGGACGTATACTGATTGGTACGCAAGTGTTGGAGCAATCGGTGGATATTGATGCAGATTTTCTAATTTCCAAATTTGCCCCGACGGATATGTTGTTACAACGTCTAGGACGTTTGTGGCGGCATGGTTCGACCCCGAGAGTAGCGAGTGCCCGAGCTGAGGCTTGGCTGCTGGCGCCAGATTTGGAAAGTGCGGTCGACGATCCGATTAAAGCATTTGGAACCACTGCATTTGTTTATGCGCCTTATGTCCTTTGCCGCAGCTTGGCAGTTTGGCAACAGCGAAAGCAATTGACTTTACCAAATGATATTCGAGCATTGTTAGAAGCGACGTATTTTTCATGCGAGGAGCAAGGCAAGATGGCACAGTGGAAGCATGAGCTGGAAAACGGTAGTCGTTTTCGTACCGGTCAAAAACAGATGCAAAAATCTGCATTAGCAGCGCAGATGACGTTTGGAATGGAAAGAAATGATAATGATGATCAGGTACAAACCCGTTTTAGTGAACAAGATAGTTTCGATATTTTATTGCTGAGTAAAGTGCGGTCTTTGCCGGAAATTAAAGCGACGGAGTTGACTTTGCTCGACGGCACCGTCATAGTGCTACCTGTGAATGGACGTTCGTTACCGCTCCGGCAACAAAAACAGTATGCAGCGCAACTCATGCAGCAAATGGTCAGCATTAATTTATCTAATGCACCGAAGCGGCAATCTGTCGGCAGCTTAGCTTTCTTGCGCGATTATTGCTATTTAGGGCAAATGAAAGATAAAAATACCGATGCCGTAATGGTTGTCGCTATTGTTGCGAAAGACGGGCGTTTACAAGGCGACAGCACATTTCACCTTGAATTAACCAAACCGCTTTATTACCAACCGCACTTAGGGCTGGTGGTAGAGCATAATCGATCACCGAGCTAATAAGCCGGAAAACTGATAAAAAGGAGTATCAACAGAATTAGAAATTTTAAAATCATAATTGGCTCTCTTAGATTAAAATTTTAAGTGTAAAATATTTTTAATATGTAATGTAGTGTGTTATGAATACTACTGTAGTATGCTATAAATGTAAAATACTAATTATTTCCTCTTTAGCTATTTTTAATAAAAGAGGGTGTTTCTATGTAATGCAGCGTAGAAAAAAGCTTCTTCATTTACATGAAGGTTATTGTGTTAGCAAGTATCAATCTGACAGACATAAGTTCCAAATATGAGATTGCTAGATTGGGTTTGATTTTTGATATAATCTAAAACCACAATATATTGTGTTAGAATCTCGTTCTTTAACAATATAATGGTATTTTCTCCACGCATGTGGAGGTGTTTCTAATTATAAATCTATTGTCTTTAGCGGTAATTTATTTTCTCCACGCATGTGGAGGTGTTTCCACCCTCATGTCGATATTAGACATTAGTTTTACATTTTCTCCACGCATGTGGAGGTGTTTCTTTCATTATCAAGTTGTTTCGGCTGAATAGTACATTTTCTCCACGCATGTGGAGGTGTTTCTTCTGCTTCGCCCACTGGTCGGCAGATAAAACAATTTTCTCCACGCATGTGGAGGTGTTTCTATGCCTTTATCAATGCGCGCGAATCTGGCAGTATTTTCTCCACGCATGTGGAGGTGTTTCTAGTGCGGCCGCAACACGACTGCGCGTGGTCAGATTTTCTCCACGCATGTGGAGGTGTTTCCACGGATTTGCCGTGATAGGTGTTGAAATCTTTATTTTCTCCACGCATGTGGAGGTGTTTCTAGCTTTTCTATGCTGACTCACGGCATTAGAGGATTTTCTCCACGCATGTGGAGGTGTTTCCCGTTTATGCGCCCAGCTTTTGAGCAAAGCAAAATTTTCTCCACGCATGTGGAGGTGTTTCCTGATTGAAAAAGTGAAGTATGTGCAGCGCGGCATTTTCTCCACGCATGTGGAGGTGTTTCCGATTACCAATGCTTTCATTTAAAAATTAATTAATTTTCTCCACGCATGTGGAGGTGTTTCTCCTCTTTGCCGTTCGTTGGCCAGCGGTTTAGCATTTTCTCCACGCATGTGGAGGTGTTTCTTTAGAGAAGGAAAAACAAGGGCAAGCGGAGATATTTTCTCCACGCATGTGGAGGTGTTTCCTCGCCTTGCTGCGCTTTTGGTCGTCCACGGTTATTTTCTCCACGCACGTGGAGGTGTTTCTCACGACCTCTTTGTCTTTGTAAAAACGCCGCCATTTTCTCCACGCACGTGGAGGTGTTTCTCTGCGCCCCGGCGTCCATCTCCGCCCGATTTGATTTTCTCCACGCACGTGGAGGTGTTTCTGGCTTTAACTGCCGCTGTAGCGTGATTGCCTTATTTTCTCCACGCACGTGGAGGTGTTTCCTGATAAAAATCATCATAATGTTTATGATAAGAATTTTCTCCACGCACGTGGAGGTGTTTCTGCGTAAATCGCTCACCGAATAATTCACGCATAATTTTCTCCACGCACGTGGAGGTGTTTCCTGAATACGCTCATTGGTCGGTAAGGTTGTGCCATTTTCTCCACGCACGTGGAGGTGTTTCCTTTTCCGAAGCCAGTTGTGCGTCGAGCATATCATTTTCTCCACGCATGTGGAGGTGTTTCCAACCAAGGATTCTTTTGCCGTCACGGGGCGCAATTTTCTCCACGCATGTGGAGGTGTTTCGTCCACCGCGATAACCAAAGTAGATATTATTCGATTTTCTCCACGCATGTGGAGGTGTTTCCGGTTGGACGATGCCGGTGCAGCAAGCCAGTTAATTTTCTCCACGCATGTGGAGGTGTTTCTTTCACGATAGACATCATCAAGCAGCGACCAGCATTTTCTCCACGCATGTGGAGGTGTTTCTCAGCCACCAAATCGCAATAAAACTAGACGAGGATTTTCTCCACGCATGTGGAGGTGTTTCTGGCAATGGCGGCATGGCGGTGCAGGGTGGCAGATTTTCTCCACGCATGTGGAGGTGTTTCTATGATGTGTCACGAGCAACAATCAGCCGGTATATTTTCTCCACGTATGTGGAGGTGTTTCTTGCTGATGGATCTCGGCGCTGACCTTTTTTACATTTTCTCCACGCACGTGGAGGTGTTTCTCAGGTTTATCCATACGTTCCGTAGGACAAAACATTTTCTCCACGCATGTGGAGGTGTTTCTTTATTATGTTATACCCACTCGTTTTACAAAAAATTTTCTCCACACACGTGGAGGTGTTTCCCGCATTCACGATATGGGGACGTTGCTCATCAGATTTTCTCCATGCGCGTAGAGGTATGTTTGTTTATCTTTGAGGACTAAATTTTCTCTATATAGTGATATTTTTTAAAATTTGTGATCCTGGTAATATTAACTATATGATTTATCGTGTAGTATTATCAAAACATCGTAGTTATCTGGTATTCAATAATACAGGGAGGTTACATGGGAAATATGGTTGAAGAGCAATCTGTTCATCAACAAGCAAGGTTTAATTTGATCGATTCTCCTTGGATTCCTGTCGTTAATCGTGGCTTAGTCAGTTTACAGCAAATTTTTAGTGATCCAACCCTGCCAGCTTTGGGGGGGAATGCTATTCAGCAAATTGCATTAATTAAACTCTTTTCCGCAATAGCACAAGCGGCATACACGCCGCAAAATAATCAGCAGTGGTATGAATATAGTGCAGAAGCGCTCGGACAAGATTGTTTGCGCTATTTAGCAGATTGGCATGATCATTTTTATCTTTATGGGGAAAAGCCATTTCTACAAATGCCAGCTATCCGAGCCGCAGCGGTACAAGAATTTGGTGCTGTCCTACCTGAAATATCAACCGGAAATACCACCGTACTAACGCAAATTCAGCAGCCAAAACTGTTATCTGATGCAGATAAATCCTTGTTATTGCTGGTTTTGATGGGGTTTGCATTGGGTGGAAAGAAAACTGATAACACAGTGGTGTTGAGTCCCAATTATCGGGCGAAAACAAAAGATAACGGCAAAGCAAACACGGGGAAAGCCGGATCATCTTTGGGCTTTCTGGGAATGCTACATAATTTTTATTTCGGTTCATCAATTTTAGAAACAGTGTATCTCAATTTATTGACAGAGGAAGATATTCAGCGTTTGGGAGTCTTTAACCAAGGCTTGGGACAGCCGCCTTGGGAGCAGATGCCGACAGGGGAAGAGGATGAGATTGCCAGAAAATTAAAGGATACGTTAATGGGGCGTTTACTGCCATTGGGACGTTTCTGTTTACTGGCTGAAAATGGTCTGCATTATAGTGAGGGAATCCAGCATTATAGCTATAAAGAGGAAAAAGTGGCGGATCCGACCGTGGCACTGAATCTGGCAGGTAAGGAAGGAAAAGTATTGTGGGTCAACCCGGAAAAACGGCCTTGGCGGGAATTGACCGCACTTTTAAGTTTTATTTCGACACCAACATTTGATTGTCCGCAATTAAGTCTACCGGCTTTTCGGATAAAAAATAAATTCGCAACATTCGGTATTTGGTCTGGAGGCTTACGAGTAAGCAGCAATGCCGGTGAGCAGTATGTGTCTGGGTTGGATGATTTTGTTATAGCGACTATTTCACTTCATCGGGACTGTTTCGGTCAAACTTGGTTTACCGAGTGGCAAAAAGCGATGGCGCAATTGGATAAATATGCCAGCACTGTTTATAAATCGGTTTATCAGTTTTACACAGAGCAAAAATTAGAGGCTGCAAAGCAGGCTGCCGCCGCAGCGAATCAATTTTGGCAATTATGTGAACAGCAAGCGCAGGCTTTGGTTATTGCATGTCAGGAAATCACGGAGGATCAGGAAAGTAATCCTGAGCCGTTAAATCAGCTATACCGCACTTTTATCGGTTATAGCTATCAGATTTATGAGCAAAATACGATGAATGAAACCGGCAGGCAGATGGAAACCTGGGCGAAATGCCACCCACGTTTTGCCAAAGCTTCGTCTTCGAAGGAGAGAGCATCATGACGTCACAACCCTCAAAAAATCAGCGTTTTGTTGACTATGTCATACAGCAATGTTTGCAGGATAAAGGTTTTGCTGCCAAGTTGAAACGGGCGGATAATCCAAATACAGAGTATTACAGTTGGGAAATCTTGGTCAATTTTGTTGATTTAACAATCGATAGTAAACGCCTGCCTTATGCCCTTATTGCAGCGGCAATTGCAGATGGTAAGGTGCAGGAGAACGGCAGTTTTGGTCTTGGGCATATATTATCAAAATGCTATGACAACGATGCGACATTGGGCAATCAGACCGATCCGGCGAAAATTAAATTGCGTCGATTACTGGCGTGCCAAAGTGCGGTCGAAGTTTGTGGTGTATTGCGTCCTATCTTGAGTTTGATTCGGGCAAAAGGCTTGGCGGGCAGTCTGGATTATGCTGCTTTGTTGGACAACTTGTGTTGGTTCAATGAGCAGACGAAAAAACATTGGGCGATGGATTTTTACCGCAAGCAGGAGATTGAGTATGAATAATCCTTTGTACGCCAGTGTATTAAAATTAGGGCGGAAAGATATTAAGCAATTCTCAATTAAAGATGAATATGGTTTGCATAAAGTTATCTACTCATTATTTGATAAAGACGAGCAAGCGGAAAAACGCCGCTTTTTATTTTGTGAAAAAGACGGTGCTTTTGACCTGTCGAGCAAAGAGTATGTGAAACAGATTATTTTGCTGTCGCAGCAACCACCAAAATCTGCGATTGGCAACTATCCGCTAAAAATCCAAAGTAAGTTGATTCCAGAAACTTTTTTAAGCCATAAATATTATCGCTTTGAAATACGGATGAATGTGGCAAAACGTGATAATCAAAGTCAAAAAATTATGCCGTTAAAAGGGAAAGAGGCGATATTAGCTTGGTTTTTGCAGAAAAACGCCAGTTGGGGTTTTCAAGCCGATCCTGCCGGATTGCAAATTACCGCGCATCAAGTGATGTGTTTTAGTAAAACAGACAAAACCGTGACACTCAATGCGGTGACCTTTCAGGGCTCTTTACAGGTTGTAGAACCACAACTTTTTGCGAATAGTTTTAGCTATGGAATCGGGCGGGGACGTAGTTTCGGCTTGGGATTATTGCAGCTGGCACCGCTCACAGACGATTTATTTTCTATTTAATTTCAGGAGTATCATATGATCAACCCATTAAAGAATACCCGTATTGAATTTCATATTTTGCAATCTTTTCCGGTCACCTGCTTAAACCGTGATGATGTTGGCGCACCTAAATCGGCTTTGATTGGTGGTGTCGAGAGGGCAAGGGTCAGCTCGCAATGTTGGAAACGTCAAGTGCGGTTAACCATGGCGGATTTTGGAATTAAATTAGCGGTGCGGACTCGAAAAATTGAACAGTGGATTGCACAGGCTTGCTTGGCTCAAGGTGCGAACACAGAACAAGCGCAGAAATGCGCTGAAAAAATCGCTGGATTTTTAACCAAAGAAACATTGCACTTTATGACTGAAACGGAAGCAACGGCTTTTGCCGAATATTGCCAAAGTTTGGGTTATGATGAAGCTAAATTAAAAGATAAAGAGGTGTATAAAATTGCGAAAAAAGCCTTTAATCCGGCTTTAGACGGTTTGGATATTGCGTTATTCGGCAGAATGGTGGCGCAAGCCGCAGAATTAAATGTGGAAGCCGCCGCCTCTTTTGCTCATGCTATTTCTACCCATCGGGTCAGCTCGGAAATTGACTTTTTTACCGCACTTGATGATCGTTTGCAAAAAGATGAAACCGGCTCCGGGCATATGGGCGTATTACAATTCAATTCTGCTACTTACTACCGCTATGTCAGTTTGGATCTAGGACAATTGAACCAGACTTTGCAAGGGCAAGATTTGGATAAAGCGGTGGCAGCCTTTACCAAGGCGTTGTATTTAGCAGTTCCGGCAGCTCGGCAAACCACTCAAGCGGGTGTCTGCGGTTGGGAATATGCCAAAGTTCTGGTCAGAAAAGGGCAGGGCTTGCAAGCATCGTTTGAAAGTGCGGTTAAGTCGCAAAAAGCCGAAGGGTATCTCAGACCAAGTATTGACAGATTAAAAGAATACCTTGCGCATAAAGAAAGACTGTCAGGATCATTATTTGGCAAAATTGCAGAGTATAATTTCGGCGAAGACGAGAATTTTAATATTGATCAATTAGTAGCAGCATTGGTTCAGCATGTCGAGGTTACGAATGAATAATCCTTATATTTTGTTATGGTTGGAAGGACCGTTACAATCTTGGGGATTTGATTCAAAATTTAACCGTCGTGAAACTTTGCCGTTTCCAACCAAATCAGGCATTTTGGGACTGCTTTGCAGTGCCTTGGGGTATGGCGGTGAACAACGAGAGTTTTTGTCTCTGTTTTCTGATTTGGATCTTCAAGTCGCAGCATATTCGCAAAAAGACCAAAACGGTCGCCTGATAAAACCGTTACAACTGCGGGATTTCCATATGGTAGGTAGCGGATTTGATGATGCGGATCCATGGCAAAAATTGATGATTCCCAAAACGATTGCAGGAAAACCGGCGGTTGGGGGCGGTGCGAAATTGACATATCGCTATTATTTACAAGATATGGCATTCGCTGTGGCGTTAGAGGTGCCGGCAAATTTGCTAGATATCTTGGTGGCAGCCTTGCAAAATCCAATCTGGGATCTTTATCTGGGACGAAAATGTTGTGTGCCGACTGAATTTATCTATCAGGGAACGTTTAACGATTCAGCCAAAGCTTTTGCACACGTGGAGGCTATTCTGGCTGACAACGGCAAAAACAGAGCGATCAATTTTAAGGTGCTTCAAGGTAATTATCCGGATTTAGGTGATAGTTTTGCTTTAAATGATGTGCCTATTTGCTTTGGCGTAAATAAGCAATACCAAGATCGCTCGGTGACAGTTATTTTAGAAACACAAGAATAAGGGTTGTCGGTGGCAGATAATAAACGGCTATTAGTCAAAATTACTCGGGAATCGTTACCTCAGGTTAAGGACAAATACCCTTATCTCTATCTAGAACGTGGTCGTTTGGAAATTGATGACAGCAGCGTTAAATGGATCGATTGTGATGGAAATGTAGTTCGTCTACCGATTGCGAGCATTAATTGTTTGTTGCTTGGCCCGGGAACAAGTTTAACCCATGAAGCGGTGAAAGTGATTGCAACGGCGAATTGTGGTTTATGCTGGGTGGGTGAGGACAGCTTACTTTATTATGCATCCGGCATTTCGCCGACCAGCGACTCACGTAATTTTCGTCGCCAAATGCAACTTGCTGCCGATTCCAAAAAATCATTGGAGATTGCCCGCCAACTATTTGCAAAGCGTTTCCCGGATATGGATCTCAGTGGCAAAACCTTAAAAGAGATGATGGGGTTAGAAGGACAACGAGTTAGGAGTCTGTATCAAACGAAAGCTGAATACTATCAAGTCGGCTGGAAAGGGCGACAATATACACCCAACAAATTTGAACTCAGTGATTTAACCAATCAAATCTTAACTGCAGCCAATACCGCACTTTACGGGATTTTGTGTTCCTCAATACACAGCATGGGCTATTCTCCTCATATGGGATTTATCCACTCCGGCAGCCCGCTTCCTTTTGTGTATGATATGGCTGATCTTTATAAAGAGCATCTTTGTATTGATCTTGCCTTTGCTTTAACTAAAGAGATGGCGGGTATGTATGATAAACATTGCGTTTCATCGGCATTCCGAGAGAGAGTGATTGAGTCTGATTTATTGACCCAAATTAGCTCGGATATCAGCGAATTACTGGGAGGACGAAAAAATGCTGGTCGTACTGGCAAATGATCTACCGCCGGCTGTGCGTGGACGGATGAAATTATGGTTTATTGAACCTCGCCCTAATGTTTTTATTTCAGGAATTAAAGATTCTGTAGCAAAGACCGTGACCGAATATTTATTAGGGCATTGCCCATTGGAAAGCGGACTAATTATTTTCAGAAAAATCCCACAAGCCCCGGGTTATGAAATTCGTACTTTAGGCCAGGCTAAGAAAGAATTAATCAATATCTCTGGTTTACAATTAGTGATCGAAAAATTTATCTAACCAACTTATCATTCAAAAGCCCAAGATATTGTGTTAAGACTAAGCTCTTTAACAATATAATGGCATTTTCTCCACGCCCGTGGAGGTGTTTCCAACGTATTGCCCGAAATCCGCCGTGGCGAGGTATTTTCTCCACGCCCGTGGAGGTGTTTCTATGATTAATAATATCATCTTGTATGTGTGAGTATTTTCTCCACGCCCGTGGAGGTGTTTCTTCAGGTTTTAAGCGCTCCAAGAACACAAAAGGATTTTCTCCACGCCCGTGGAGGTGTTTCCTCCGGCGGTAAATGGCTCTCTCGTGCCTTAATATTTTCTCCACGCCCGTGGAGGTGTTTCTATCTCGCTTAAAATGGCGGTGGGCAATACCGCATTTTCTCCACGCCCGTGGAGGTGTTTCTCACGGAGATAGAGACCTCACTATCCGCAAAGAATTTTCTCCACGCCCGTGGAGGTGTTTCCTAATTACTACGCAAGTATTTCGTCAGAAATAAATTTTCTCCACGCCCGTGGAGGTGTTTCAAATGACGGAAAAGCCTGATTATCAAAAATCTAATTTTCTCCACGCCCGTGGAGGTGTTTCTAAAAATGTAATATTATCAACAAATTATGCACAATTTTCTCCACACACGTGGAGGTGTTTCTAATCCATTCGATTTTATGAGCAACTGCGATGAATTTTCTCCACACACGTGGAGGTGTTTCTATTTTGAGCGATATTAATACCGCTTTTGCCGGATTTTCTCCACACACGTGGAGGTGTTTCTGGCGCAGTGTTAGTTGGCTATCTCGGTTCACAATTTTCTCCACACCCGTGGAGGTGTTTCTCTATAGATTACTGTGTCATACTCTTTTGACTGATTTTCTCCACGCACGTGGAGGTGTTTCCGCAAATTTAAGCGCATCTTTACTTGCGGAAATGTTTTCTCCACGCACGTGGAGGTGTTTCTGCTATATGCTAGATACCAATATCTGTTCTTTCATTTTCTCCACACGCGTGGAGGTGTTTCCATCTGCGGCGTACCGCTCACTGCCTTGCTATTATTTTCTCCACGCATGTGGAGGTGTTTCCTCGGTCATCATTGTTTGCCCAAACATATGTATATTTTCTCCACGCATGTGGAGGTGTTTCCGGCGCAGACGTGGTGGCGTTGGCAAATTCCCAATTTTCTCCACGCATGTGGAGGTGTTTCTAGGTTGCGGCTTCGGTATCGCTATAGACTTTCATTTTCTCCACGCATGTGGAGGTGTTTCTACTTTCAAGAGTGTTTTTGTTACTTTGGCATTATTTTCTCCACGCATGTGGAGGTGTTTCAAAATAGCCTGCTTCTTGGTGGAATAACCCTTAATTTTCTCCACGCACGTGGAGGTGTTTCTAAGCATCATCAGGCTTAACCGGATCATCTATAATTTTCTCCACGCATGCGGAGGTGTTTCTCTCAAGTTACAACGCTATAACGGCAAAGGTGATTTATTTATAAACAAAATAAACCCCAACCATCGCTACTAAATAAACGATTCCGGTCCAAGCCAGATAAGTCAGCCAGTCTTTTTGCTGTTTATCTTGGCGTGCGAGGCTGAAGTTGAGCCAGGCAAACACTGGGGCGGAGACGAAGGAGGCGGTCATGGCGAAGGGGATCATTTTGCCGATGGCGCTGCTGAAGAACTGGATCACGATAAAGGCGGATAAGGTGGTGAAAAACATCGAGTAACGCAGGGTTTTGTCGCTGTAAATCGGATTAAAAGTGCGGTTTTCCTTTGCGGATTTTATCGATTGTCGGAGTAAAATAATAGTTTGTTGGTTGCAGCGGGAATAGCCGTCGACAGCGACGATGGTAGTGCCGTAGATGCAGATAAATGCTACCAGTGCCATAAACCAGCGGGTCCATTCACCGATGCTGAGGGCGTACATCTCTACAAATTGTCGGATAAATTGTCCGCCGGCGAGGGGGGGAATCGGTTTGCCGTATTGCACCAAGGCGCCGAGCGTCATAAACATCAAGGCTAATATCATCGTGACGAGGTAACCGCTGTTGAAATCTAGCAGGCGTTTTTGGCGATAGTTTGGGGCGAGACGGTTTTTTTCCATCACCCAGAGTGAGCTGGCGACGCTAAGTTCCATCGGGGCGGGCATCCAGCCCATGAGGGCGATTAAAAACGGAATGGCACTCAGTTGCCAAGCAGAAGGCGCGATGAAATCAGCGGGGATGCTGTTGCCACTGCTGCGAGTGAAAGCGATTAATAACGCAATCAAGGTGATCAGCGACAATAGAAACATGATGCTTTTCGATACGCTGTCTAAGCGCGGATACTGGCGCGAAAACAAAATGGTGAGAAAACTGAATAACACAATAATATTCAACCAATTAAGTGAAATTTCAATCGGAATCAACATATTCAGCAACACGGCTGATAACAATGTGCCGCCTGCTACGTTGACCATAGTAGCGAACAGGTTGAACAATAGGAAAAGCCAGAGATAGCCGTTGCCTTTTTCAGCGTAACCCTGCAATACGCTTTTGTTTTGCAGCGCACTGTAATCAAATGCAAAACGGAAAAAAGGGTATTTCAGCAGATTAACGGCGACGATTAACAGCGCTAATTGATAGCCGTAATAGGCGCCTGCCTGCGTTGAGGCGATGATGTGCGAGCCACCGACGCAGGACGACGCCATAATAATCCCCGGCCCGAATTGTTTGCTGAATGATGCCATGGTTATTGTCCTTTTAATTGTCGTATGCTGTTGGCGATATTTGGGCTTCGGCTGATGGCGGAAATCACCGCCACACCGTCCGCCCCGGCTTGACGGATGGAAAATGCGGTTTCGGGGGTGATACCGCCAATGGCGACCAGCGGTTTTTCAATACCTTGTTGGCGAATCTGTTGTAATAATTTCAACCCGACGACAGCTTTGGCATCGGCTTTCGATTGAGTTGGGAAAATAGGCCCGACGCCGAAATAATCCACCGCCTGCAACTCGGCATTCATTATCGCTTGCGGCAGGGTATTCACCGATAAACCCAGTAATAATTTGCCTTGGCATTGTTCGATCACCTGTGCAATTGGACGATCATCCTGCCCGACATGCACACCATTTGCTTGCACAGCTAACGCCAGATCCACATTATCGTTGATAAAAAACGGTACATGATACTGACGGCAAAGATCGCGGCATTTTTGCGCTAATTGAATGATTTTTTGCGGATCTTGTAACGCATTTTGGCCTTTTTCCCGAAATTGAAAACAGCTGATACCGCACTTTAAGGCTGTTTGCAACAGCGACAACAACGCTGGCTCAGGCGGCAGTCCGAGATGTTGGCAATCTTGAGTGCCGGCAATAAAATAAACCGTGAGCATTTTTCTGATATCCGGCATTTAATAAACTCCGGTGTGGGGCAGAGAGGAAAATGCCCAGTGGTTGGTCGGACCGTGACCGTTACCGATATGCAGCGGATGGCTAATGGCGGCGGTGACAAACTGTTTTGCCAAACGAATCGCAATCACCGCATTTTGCCCTTTGGCAAGCTCAGCGGTGATGCAGGCAGAAAAGGTACAGCCGGTGCCGTGGGTGTGTTTGGTCAGATAGCGCGGGCTGACCAAGGTGAAGTGCTGCTGAGGCGTGAACACCCAGTCTTGGCAAACCGCACTTTGCGAGTTGTTGCTGTGTCCGCCCTTGATTACCACGGTTTTGGCGCCAAGTTGTTGCAACGTGCGAGCGGCTTGCTCGGCACTGCGGCCATCGATAATCTTAATACCGGTCAAGGCTTCGGCTTCCGGCAAATTGGGCGTGATAATGTCGGCAAGCGGTAGCAAATGCTGTTTCAGTGCTGCGACCGCACTTTGTTGCAGCAACGGTGCGCCACCTTTGGCGACCATCACCGGATCCAGCACCATTTGCCCGAATTTGTAGCGTTGTAAGGCATTGGCGACACATTCAATGGTTTCTGCCGAGCCAAGCATGCCCAATTTAAAAGCGCGAATATCAAAATCTTCGGCGATGGCCTTCAGTTGCGCTTGGATAGTTGCCGGCGGAATCGGGTGAATGTCGAACACACCGAGGGTGTTTTGCGCGGTAACTGCTGTGATAGCGCTGGTGCCGAATACGCCACGCATCTGAAAGGTTTTCAGATCTGCCTGAATCCCTGCACCACCGCCGCTGTCTGAGCCAGCAATGGTTAAGGCTTGTGCAATTTTAGTCATCATCAATCCTCGCCAGTTGTTGCACTTGCGTGCTATCCAATATTGCTAATTTATCCAGAAGTGCGGTATAAAATTGTCCGTATTGTTGCGGTTGCAGGTTTTTTGCCGCCAGTTCGCCAGCGATGGCGTATGCTGTCGCCGCTTCGACCAGTGCCGAAAAATCGCGCTGTTGTGCCACTGCTAAAAATGCACCACAAACCGCACTTAATAGACACCCTGAGCCGGTAATGCGTGGGAATAACGGCGTACCATTCTGAATATGTGCCCGTTGTTTGCCATCACTAACCACATCAACCGCACCGCTGATCACGGCGGTGCAGCGATATTGCTGTGCGATTTTGTTGGCGATATGGTCTAAATCAGCCTCCCCTTGTCCGGCATCGACGCCCTTTGTTTGCCAATTGACGTTGGCAAGGTACGCCATTTCGCCGGCATTGCCGCGAATCGCACTGAATTGGATTTCTTGCAGCAGTTGTGCCACCGTTTGTTGACGGAAGCGGGTTGCGCCGACGCCGACCGGATCCAACACCACCGGAATGCCATGACGATTGGCCGCTTTGCCGGCAATCAACATGGCTTTCACTTGTTCGGCGGTCAGGGTGCCGATATTTATCACCAACGCCTGGCAAATCGCCGGCAGTTCGTCCATCTCCTCGACCGCACTTGACATAATCGGCGAGGCGCCAAGCGCCAGCAAACCGTTGGCAACATAATTGGCGACCACGATGTTGGTAATATTGTGGATCAACGGATTACGTTGGCGCAGTTGGCTGAGATAATCGGTTTTTAACATAATCAATCCTTTAGTTGTATGGCGTAATCTGCGAGCGGCGGCACGGTTTTGATCAAGCCTTGCTGCTGCATAAATTCCGCCATGTGTTGATAGCGGTTTTCGTCAAGGGCACGTGGGCGCAAGGTTAGACGTGGTAGGGTGTCACGCCAGGCAAGGCGGTTCAGTTCGTTGTCTAGCTCATTTGGTTTATAACTGACGAAATCTTGCCAGGCTTGATCGGGGTGGTTGATCAAATAGATCGTCGCTTGCTCAAGTGCGGTTAGAAAGGTGTGCAATTTTTTGTCGGACAGGTTGTTTTTATTGGCGACTAAAACCAATTCGTCATAAGCCGGTACGCCGTGTTCTTCCGGGTAAAATGCGCGTCCCGGCTGCTGTTCCAGTGCCATTTGATTCAATTCAAAATTACGGAAAGCGCCGATCACGGCGTCTACTTGTCCGCTGATTAATGACGGTGACAGCGACCAGTTGACGTTCACCATTTCCACATCTTTTTCGCTCAAGTCATATTTTGCCAACATTGCTTGCAGCAGGCTGGTTTCAAAACCACTGACCGAATAGCCGATTTTTTTGCCTTTTAGATCCGCCAGACTTTCAATACCGCTGTTTTGCAGCACCACTACGCTGTTTAACGGGGTGGACACCAGCGTGCCGATGCGCACCAACGGCAGCCCCTCCGCCACTTGCATTTGCAGTTGCGGCTGATAATCCACCGCAATATCGGCTTTGCCCGCGGCAATCAGTTTGGGCGGCATTGACGGATCCGCCGGTTCAACGATCTCAACTTCTAAATCGTGGGCGGCAAAAAAACCTTTTTGCTGCGCCACGATCAAGGCAGCGTGATCCGGATTGACAAACCAGTCTAGCAGCAGTGTCACTTTTTGTTTGGCTTGTAACGGCAGATTGATCAGCAAAAGTGCGGTCAAGAGGGCGAGCAGTTTGGTGTTTTTCATGTTTATCTCCTTTAAATGATTAGCTTAAATCCAATCCCATTTGCCAAAAGGCAACTTCCATACGGGTGGCGGTGTTGAAGATGGTCTGCACTTTCGCCCGTTGTTTCGCTGTCAGTTCATGGCAAAGTTGATCTAAAAAATCAGTCAGTGTGGCAGCGGCACATTGAAAATCGTCACTGGCGTAGGTGTCGATCCAATCTTGATACGGATTGTCGGGTGGGCTGAGTTGACGTTCGACAATGTTGCGGGCGATCTGGGCATAACCGAGGGCGCAAGGTGCAATCGCAGCGTAGAGATCCGCCAGACTGCCGTTGATGCCGCAGTCCAACACATAACGGGTGTAGGCGACACAGGCGGCAGATTCGGGTGTTTGCAGCAGTTCTGTTTCGGCTATTCCCCAGTGTTGGCAGAACTTAACGTGCAGTTTGCTCTCTTGTAAAATGATTTGAATCGCATGGTGTGCCTGTTCCATTTGGGCAAAATTTTCGGCTTTGAACAGTGCCAATGCCAACGCGCGGTTATAGTGAAACAGATAGAGATAATCCTGTTTTAAATAGTGCTGAAAACAGCGTTTATCTAGCGTGCCGTCGGCAAGGCGCCGCACAAAATCATGTTCGATATAGGCGCGCCAGTGCGGCTCAGCATTTTGTATCAGGTGTTGAACGGTAGACATCTTTTTTTCCTTTTAAATTAATCAATTAACGAAGATACGAAGCCCATGGAATCAAACGGCGTAAGGCATGATCTAGTAAAAAATAGAGCGATAGGGCGATGATCAGTAAGACAAACAGCGCCGAAAACATCAGATCAATCTGCATGCGTGCATTGGCTTGCAGCATCAAATAGCCTAAGCCTTGTGATGAGCCGACCCATTCCCCAACCACCGCACCGATCGGTGCAACCGAAGCGGCAATACGCAAACCGGATGCCAATGCCGGCAATGCCGCAGGCAACCGCACTTTAAACAGTAATGTGGCAGGCGTAAGCCGCATTGAACGAGCCAAATCCAGCCAAGCGTGCGGAGTGTTGCGTAAGCCGTCGTAACAGGCGGTGGTGACCGGAAAATAGATAATCAGCACCGTCATCACGATTTTGGACGTCATGCCATAGCCAAACCACAGCACCAACAGCGGCGCAATTGCAAAAACCGGAATCGCCTGCGAAATGACAAGTAACGGCATTAAAAAAGCGGAAACCGGTGCAGAAAATGCCAATAACAGTGCCGAACCCAAACCGAGCAGAAATCCCAGAGTTAGCCCGAGTACAATTTCGAGTAATGTGATTTGGGCGTGCTGCCATAACAGCACATGCTGTTTTAACAGTTGCTGCCACACCGCTTCAGGCGACGGCAGCATATAGTGCGGCAGCGCCAATAAGCTGACCGCACTTTGCCATAACAGCAGTAAAAGTGCGGTCAGTAGCATGATTTTAGCGAACTGTTTAAACCAATTCATGCGGTGCTCCTTGCAAGAGCTGGTGAAACAGTATTTGTTGCAATGCTGATTGCGGACTTTCAGTCAGGTTGCGTGGTTTTTTACCCTCAGGAATATGTGCAGGATTTAAAGGTTGGCGTGGATCGTGCAACACATAAATCTGATCGCCCAAGCGAATCGCTTCTTGCGGATCGTGGGTGATCAGCAGTACAGTTTTGTGTTGCAATAATTCATACGCCAGATCTTGCAGTTGTAAACGAGTGACCGCATCAAGGGCGGAAAACGGTTCGTCCATCAAAATTAGATCGGCGTTTTGCATCAGCGTGCGCGCCAGTGCCACCCGTTGCCGCTGTCCGCCGGAGAGTTGCTGGCAACCTTTATGCAGATGGTTTTCCATTTGCACCGCCGCTAATAATTGCTCAGCCTGTTGCCGGGATTGGCGGGTTTTCTTGCCTTTTAGCTGTTGTTCCAATTGGACATTATCCAGCACCGATAACCACGGATACAGCGAATCTTGTTGTGCCAGCCACGCCAGTTTGAGTGGGCGGGGGAAATGAATGTTACCTTGCTGAATAGCGGCATTTTCTAAACCGGCAATCGCCCGCAGCAGCGTCGATTTGCCGACGCCGGAACGCCCCAACAACACCGTCCATTGTTGTTGCGGCAAATCAAAATTGAAATCGGTAAACAACGTTTGCTGTTCAAACGCCAGGGTTAAGGCGCGAATTTCAACGGCATTCATTTTACGCTACCATCGGTTCAGCGAATGGTTAACTAATGCGTTGCAACAGATTGAAAATCGGCTAAATAAGAGAAAAGTGCGGTATGGTGTATTGGCATATTTAGTTTCCTACGTCAGCATTAACTGGATCAGGTTCACGGGTTTAATCTCAGCCGCTTTGTGGTCACCACAAAATCAGCACCCCGACTAATGAGCACCCAATTTATAAAAATTCCTGCCATAACACAACCGTTTTGTTAAATAAATTTGAAGTGGGTCATATCTTGCATAGATAGCAAATCTGATTGGCTAAATTGATGTTAAGATAAATTCAACATTGGATTAACGGAGGAGCAGATATGAAAGTCAGCAGTTCAGCGCTTAAAAACGGGTTTTTTGAGGATAAATACGGTAAGCGGGGCACGCAATTCAGTCCAAATGGCATGCCGAACTATTCGATTCCGCTGGAAATCAGCGATGCGCCGACAGGTACAAAGTCGTTTGCGTTGGTGTTGGAAGATAAAGATGCGGTCGGGGCGGCAGGCTATGTGTGGATTCATTGGTTGGTTGCCAATCTGAACCGCACTTCGCTACCAGAAAACGACAGCATTTCCGCCACTGATTATCTGCAAGGCAGAAACAGTTGGTCGGGGAAATTGGGTGGCTTATCGGTGGAAGAAGCCTCGTTCTACGGCGGCATGGCGCCACCGAATGCGGATCACCGTTATGAGCTTTATGTCTATGCGTTGGACTGTAAATTAGATCTGGCTCAAGGTTTTAATTATAATGATTTGCATTTTGGAATGCAGGGGCATATCTTAGCGCAAGCATATTTAGTTGGTTGTTATAAAAAATAAAAATTTTATCATCCAAGAGTTTGAGTATGCTGCTTTTATTAAAAAACTAACAATTATAATAAGGAATTATATGAAAAAATTATCCCGCTATTTAATGATCTCAAGTGCTTTTCTCCTGGTAGGTTGTGCCACGGAATCTTCCCGTACGGTAGAAACGCCACGTGTCGCTGCGTCGAAAACCGTGTATCAAGGCGTTAAAGTGCCGGTGGCAATTGGACAGTTCGATAACCGTTCGGATTATCAAAACGGTATTTTTTCAGACGGTGTTGATCGTTTAGGCAGTCAGGCGCAAACGCTGTTGATGAGCGATTTGCAGCAAAGCGGACGTTTTTCGGTGCTCGATAGAACCAATATGAATGCGATTAAAAACGAAGCGCAGCTGAAAAAAATCGCCCAAAACTTGAAAGGAGCGCGTTATGTGATTACCGGCGATGTCACCGAATTTGGGCGCAAAACCACTGGCGATCACCAATTATTCGGAATCTTGGGCAAAGGCAAATCGCAGGTGGCTTATGCTCGGGTGAATTTGAATATCGTCGATGTACAAACCTCCGAAGTGGTGTATTCCTCTCAAGGGGCGGGCGAATACAGCTTATCCAACCGTGAAGTGATCGGGTTCGGCGGTACGGCGGGCTATGATTCGACCCTAAACGGAAAAGTGTTGAGCTTGGCTATTCGTGAGGCGGTTGATAATTTGGTGACCGGACTGGAGAGCGGTGCTTGGTCGCCGAGTAAGTAAGGGACGGGCATGATGAAACATTTATTAAAACCTGCTGTGAAGGCAGGGGTGTGTTGTTGCGTATTATTTTTGGTCGGCTGTGCAGCGAATACTGATCTTTACGCTTGGAAAGGCAATAGTTATGCCCAGAGTTTATATGATTATATGAATAGCGGCAGCGATGAAACTCAACAAATTGCAACCTTAGACTCAATTTTGGCGGAAGCGAATCAAAAAGGCAAAAAAGTGCCGCCCGGTTTATATGCGCAATTAGGATTATTGCACGCCAAACAAGGTGATTGGAATAAGTCGCAGGAGTATTTTAATCTGGAAAAACAAGTATTTCCTGAGTCGGCGCAATATATTCACTTCCTACAAAATCAGAAAAGAGGGGGCAAATGATGAGAACATTATGGATACTCATGCTTGTTTTGATTGGCGCGGTTTTGTCAGGTTGTTCGACAAATAGCGAGCCTTATGACTACTCAAACTTTTTAAACAGCAAACCGCGTTCGATTTTGGTGTTGATGCCGACTAATGAATCGACCGAAGTGAAAGCGGCAAGTGCGGTATTGGCGAATACGGTCAAACCGTTGGCAGAAGCAGGATATTATGTTTTCCCGGTTGCGCTTGCCAATGATACTTTCCGCCATAATGGGGTGTATGAAGGGCATGATATTCAGCAGGTTTCCGCTAAAAAATTGCAAGAGATTTTCGGTGCGGATAGCGCACTTTACCTGAATGTCACCCAATATGGCTCGACTTATATGGTGATTGATAGTGTCACTCAAGTCAGTGTGGAAGGCAAACTGGTCGATTTGCGTAACGGGGCGGTGCTATGGAATGGAAAAGCTGTTGCCTCCAGCAGCGAACAAGGGAACAGCAATGCCGGTAATCCTATTGCAACTTTAATCACGGCGGCGGTTAAACAGATTATCAACACTGTTGCCGACGAAGGTTTCAATATTTCGGTGCTGGCAAGCCAACGTTTGCTTAACAGCGGTTATAACGGCGGTTTGTTGTACGGACCTTATTCACCGCACTACGGCAAAGATCCGCAGCTAAACGCACGGTAACGACTTATCTATCTGCTCTTAACAACGATCGGGGTTAAAAACGCCGATCGTTTTTTATATTCCGAAGAAATTACAACAAATCCAGTGATTTTAAAGTATAATGTCTGCCATTTTCTATTCTTAATTCAACTAACATAAAAAAGCCGATATGAGTTCAACATTCAACGTAAAAACCTTTCAAGGTATGATACTCGCCCTGCAAGAATACTGGGCAAACGTGGGCTGCACGGTGGTGCAACCTTTTGATATGGAAGTCGGGGCGGGCACGTCACATCCGATGACCGCACTTCGGGCGTTAGGGCCGGAGCCGATGGCGTTTGCCTATGTGCAGCCATCGCGTCGCCCGACCGACGGGCGTTATGGTGAAAACCCGAACCGTTTGCAGCACTATTACCAATTCCAAGTGGTGATCAAACCATCACCGGACAACATTCAGGAACTGTATTTAGACAGTTTAAAAATGCTTGGTTTTGACCCGACGCAAAATGATATCCGTTTTGTGGAAGATAACTGGGAAAACCCGACGTTAGGCGCATGGGGTTTGGGCTGGGAAGTGTGGCTGAACGGCATGGAAGTGACCCAGTTTACCTATTTCCAACAAGTGGGCGGTTTGGAATGCAAACCGGTGACCGGCGAAATCACCTACGGTTTAGAGCGCTTGGCGATGTACATTCAAGGTGTGGACAGTGTGTATGACTTGGTGTGGTCGGACGGTGTGTTGGGCAAAACCACTTATGGCGATGTGTTCCACCAAAACGAAGTGGAGCAATCGACGTATAACTTTGAATACGCCAACACCGAATTTTTATTTTACTGCTTCGAACAATACGAAAAAGAAGCGCAGCAACTGTTAGCATTGGAAAAACCGTTGCCGTTGCCGGCTTACGAACGTATTTTAAAAGCAGCGCACAGCTTTAACTTGCTGGATGCACGCAAAGCGATTTCGGTGACCGAACGCCAGCGCTATATTTTACGCATTCGTGCGCTGACGAAAGGCGTTGCTGAAGCCTATTATGCCAGCCGTGAAGCCTTGGGCTTTCCGGGCTGTAAAAAATAAACTGCAATAAAGAAGTAGGTAAACAATGACCAAGCCAGTTCTGTTTTTCGCACACCTTTGCCCCGACACCGAGCCGTTTGTGGCGGAATTAAACGCCTTAAAGGTGGAGTATGAAAGCGTGAATATCTTTGAGAGTATGGCAAATTTTAAACGCTTTCT
Organism: Testudinibacter crocodili; assembly: GCF_006228025.1. Classification (NCBI taxonomy): domain Bacteria; kingdom Pseudomonadati; phylum Pseudomonadota; class Gammaproteobacteria; order Pasteurellales; family Pasteurellaceae; genus Testudinibacter; species Testudinibacter crocodili. The sequence continues at coordinate 10,386 of NZ_VDHF01000035.1, read as the reverse complement.
GAAATTGCGTGACACTGACCGCACTTTTGATGAGGCGAAACAAAACGGTTATATTGGCATTCCGGCGTTGTTGTTGGCAAACGGCGAAATTATTCTTGAGCTGAATGAATTAAAACGCCTATTGGGTTAAGTCTATGAATTCACTGCAAACGACCGAGCACCAATTAATCAGTAATATTGCGAATATTATCACCGCAGCACGCCAGCAAGTGCGGCAGACGGTGAATATCGCGATGGTGCAAAGCTATTGGCAAATCGGGCGTTTGATTGTAGAAGATGAGCAGCAAGGTGAACAACGTGCACAATACGGAAAACATCTGTTACAAGCGATTTCGCAACGCTTAACAGACATGTTCGGTAAGGGATTTGATGTTACCAATCTACGTAATATGCGCTTGTTTTATTTAGCGTTTCCAATTCGAGACGCAGTGCGTCTCGAATTGAGTTGGACACATTATCGAAGTTTAATTCGCATTGAAAACCCACAAGCGAGGCAATGGTATCAGCAAGAAGCGATTGAAAATAACTGGTCTGCTAGAGCCTTAGATCGCCAAATTTCGGTTTTATATTACGAACGGTTATTAGCAAGCCAAAATAAAGCTGTTGTGGTACAGGAAGCCGAGCAAAAAACCGAACCGCTGAAAGAAACTATTCAAGATTATCTGCGTGATCCCTATATTTTGGATTTTCTGAATTTGCAGGATAAAACCTATCAAGAAAACCAGATTGAACAAGCGATTATTAGCAATTTGCAAGATTTTCTGTTGGAACTCGGTAAAGGTTTTGCCTTTGTTGAACGACAAAAACGCGTACGGTTTGACGATGAAGATTTTTATATTGATTTGGTTTTCTATAATTTCAAACTGAAATGTTTTTTATTGATTGACCTCAAAATCGGCAAATTGAAGCATCAAGATATCGGGCAAATGGATACCTATGTACGGTTATATGACGAGCAATTTAAAGGCGAAGATGATAACCCGACCATCGGTTTAGTGTTATGCAGCGAACACAGCGAAGCAGTGGCGAAATATTCGGTACTTGCCGACAGAAAACAGATTTTCAGCTCAAAATATGTCGCATATTTACCAACCGAACAAGAATTGGAACGGCAATTGACGACTAGTGTAATGCAAGTGCGAGAAGCAGCGGCAATGTATAAAGTAAAGTATAACTAAATGGATAATAACCTTTTAATTTCATTAGAAAAATCACAAACCTTTGTGAACGAAATCAGTGAATTGATCCAATCGTCAAAACAGCGAGCGGCGGTTGCTGTGAATGCAGAATTGACCTTATTGTATTGGCATATCGGACAGCGAATTCAGCAACAAGTATTGCAAGGTGAACGGGCTAAATATGGGCAGGAAATTCTTGCTGTATTGTCCAAGCATTTGACAGTGCAATTTGGCAAAGGTTGGAGTAAGCGCAATCTTGCCCAAATGATTAAATTCTCAATTGCTTTTCCTGATATTCAAATTTTGCAGACACTGTCTGCAAAATTGAGTTGGAGTCATTTTACTCAATTATCCTACATTGATGATGCCATAAAACGTGAATTTTATGCCACGATGGCGGCGCAAGAACGCTGGTCTACTCGAACCTTAGATGAGCGAATCGGTTCGTTATTATTTGAACGGACAGCGATTTCTAAAAAGCCCGATGAAACCGTTATTCAAGAGCTTAATTTATTAAGAAAGCAGGGGCAGTATAATCAATCTTTGGTATTAAAAGATCCCTATATTTTGGATTTTTTAGAGTTGAATGATCGTTATTTAGAAAAAGATCTTGAAGATGCTATTTTGCGTGAAATAGAACAATTTTTGTTAGAATTGGGCGCTGGTTTTACCTTTATTGCCCGACAAAAACGAATTCAAATTGATAACGATGATTTTTATATTGATTTGTTATTTTATAACAGAAAATTAAAACGCTTAGTGGTGATTGATCTTAAAACGGAAGCATTCAATCACTCGCATAAGAGCCAAATGGAATTATATTTGGCATGGTTGGCAAAATATGAACAGGAAGAAGATGAAAATCCACCATTGGGCATTATTCTATGTACTTCAAAAAAGCAAGAACAAGTAGAATTATTGGATTTAAAACAATCGGATATCCATATTGCTGAGTATTTAACCGTATTACCGTCTAAAAAGTTATTAGAACAGCGATTGCATTTGGCGGTCAAAAAAGCAAAACAGCGATTTTCTCATGAATAAAGCCCCACTTCCGCCTTAAAATAGGCACTAAAGTGCGGTTTTTAATAGACTATGTTTGATGAATAAAACGTGGTTAAGCTACGTTAAGTTAATAAAGAGAACAAAAATGACAACACAAAATTTCCTTGCCGAGATCGGCACAGAAGAACTGCCACCGAAGGCGTTGAAAAAATTGGCAACCGCATTTGCCGAGAATATACAGCAAGCCCTAACTCAAGAAGGCTTAGCCTTCGACAACGTAGAATGGTTTGCGGCACCACGTCGTTTGGCGGTGAAAGTGAGCGCGTTAGCGACTGAACAGCCGAGCAAGCTGATCGAAAAACGCGGACCGGCAGTGTCGGCGGCGTTTGATGCCGAAGGCAAGCCGACCAAAGCAGCGGAGGGCTGGGCGCGTGGTTGTGGCATCAGCGTGGAGCAGGCGGAGCGAGTCGCCACTGATAAAGGCGAATGGTTGTTTTACCGCACGTTGGAAGCCGGCAAGCAGACTAAAACGCTGTTGATCGATTTGGTCGCCAATGCGTTAGATAAATTACCGATTGCCAAGCCGATGCGTTGGGCAGACAAAACCGTGCAATTTATCCGTCCGGTGCATACTGTCACCTTGTTATTGGGCGATGAGCTGATTGAAGGTGAAATTTTGGGCGTAGCGAGTGGCACGACTATTCGCGGGCACCGTTTTTTAGGCGAGCGTGAATTCCAAATCAGTCACGCCGATCAATATCCTGCGTTGTTAGCGGAAAAAGGCAGCGTGATTGCCGATTTTGAGCAGCGTAAAGCGATTATCCGTCAAGCAGCGGAGCAAGCTGCGACCGCACTTGGTGGCATTGCCGATATCGAAGACGATCTGCTGGACGAAGTGACTTCATTGGTGGAGTACCCGAATGTGCTGACCGCCACCTTTGAAGAGCGCTTTTTGGCGGTGCCAGCGGAAGCCTTGGTTTACACCATGAAAGGCGATCAAAAGTATTTCCCGATTTATGACAAAGACGGAAAATTATTACCGCACTTTATCTTTGTTTCCAATATCAATCCGCAAGATCCAACGGCGATCATCGAAGGTAACGAAAAAGTAGTGCGTCCACGTTTAAGCGATGCGGAATTTTTCTTTAAAACTGACTTAAAACAGCGTTTAGAAGACAATTTACCACGCTTGGAAACAGTGTTGTTCCAACAACAACTGGGCACTTTGCGTGACAAAACTGTAAGAATCGAGCAACTAAGCGGTATTATCGCGGCACAAATCGGTGCGGATGAAACTCAAGCCAAACGTGCCGGCTTGCTGTCGAAATGTGATCTGATGACCAATATGGTGTTTGAATTCACCGATACGCAAGGCGTGATGGGGATGCACTATGCTCGTCATGATGGTGAAGATGAAGCCGTAGCAGTGGCGTTAAACGAGCAATATATGCCACGTTTTGCCGGTGATGAACTACCGCACAGTCTGGTGGCGTGTTCAGTGGCGTTGGCGGATAAATTGGATACCCTGAGCGGCATTTTCGGTATCGGGCAACACCCGAAAGGTGATAAAGATCCGTTTGCGTTGCGCCGTGCCGCCTTGGGTGTGTTGCGGATTATCGTCGAGAAAAAACTGCCGTTGGATTTACAACAACTGGTTGAAAGTGCAGTGGCATTATACGGTGATAAGCTGAGCAATGCCAACGTGGTGGCGGACGTAGTGGACTTTATGCTCGGTCGTTTCCGTGCCTGGTACCAAGACGAAGGCTTCAGTGTTGATGTGATCCAAGCAGTGTTGGCACGCCGTCCGACCAAACCTGCCGATTTTGACAAACGCGTGCGCGCGGTGACACATTTCCGCACCTTAGATTGCGCCGCAGCGCTGGCAGCCGCCAACAAACGTGTATCGAATATTTTGGCAAAAGTGGAAGGCGAATTACCGACTGTAGTCAACCGCACTTTGTGCCAAGATGCAGCGGAAATTGCGTTGGCGGAGCAAGTGACGGCGTTGCAACAAAAATTGCAACCGCTGTTTGCCAACGGCGACTACCAAACCGCACTTGAGCAGCTAGCCGCCTTGCGTCAGCCGATTGATAATTTCTTCGATAATGTGATGGTGAATGCGCAAGATCCAGCGTTGCGCAACAACCGCTTGGCACTATTACACAATCTGCGTGAATTGTTCTTGCAAGTGGCGGATATTTCGTTGTTGCAATAAAAATATATAACACAGCGAAGCCATCGAATCTCAGGTTTGATGGCTTTTTTTATTTATTTAAACTTAGCGATATATTTAGGCAAATCCGCCACTGAATCCAGCACTGCTTCGGCGAATTGTTCGCCTTCAGTGGTGACGGTTTTGCCGCTGCGAACCAAGATATTATGTGCGATACCAGCCGCTTTACCTGCCATGAGATCTTCGATTTTGTCACCGACCATAAAAGAGTGGTTCGGGTCGATGTTCAATTCTTGAATCGCTTGCAGCAACATACCCGGTTTGGGTTTGCGGCAGTCGCAGTCTTGGCGGTATTCGCCGATGCCGTCGGGCAGGTGCGGGCAGTAGTAAATGCCGTCGAAATCGACACCGCGATCCGCCAGCGACCAGTCAAACCATTCCGTCAGTTGCAAAAATTGATCTTCACTGAAATAACCGCGAGCAATGCCGGATTGATTGGTGACCAACACCAGCAAATAGCCCATTTGTTTTAATTCCAGCAAGGCTTCGATGCAACCGTCGATAAACTCAAACCGATCAATTTCATATACATAACCGTGATCGATATTGATGGTTCCGTCACGATCTAAAAAAATTGCTTTTTCCACATTTTCCTCACTTAAATTCATGTTTTGCTGTTTAGCATAGTACTTTTTAGCACAAAAAGACGCAGAAGCAGCAAGCTATCAACGGATTTTGCTATAAAGTTGATAGCTTATAATTTGTTGTTATAAAAAAGTACTAACTACTGGTTGACATAGCAATCTGGACGTCTAAAATAGCAAAATCATTTTGATAATCCCCATTATAAAGGGCTTATATGATTAAGCTAAAAAATATTAATAAAATTTTTGAGGTCAAAGGCAAAAAGCTGACCGCACTTGACAACGTCAATCTGGAGATTCCGAAAGGGCAGATTTGTGGCGTGATCGGCGCGTCGGGTGCCGGAAAAAGCACGCTGATTCGTTGTGCCAATTTGCTGGAACAGCCGACCAGCGGGCAAGTGTTTGTGGATGGTGAAGAGTTGACCGCAATGAGTGACATACAATTGGTTGCTGCCCGTCGCCATATCGGTATGATTTTTCAGCATTTTAACCTGTTGAGTAGCCGTACGGTGTTTGGCAATGTGGCGCTACCATTGGAATTGATCGGCATGAATAAAGCAACGCTGACCAAACGTGTTGATGAATTGCTGGAATTGGTCGGCTTGAGTGATAAGAAGCACGTGTATCCGAGCAATCTGTCCGGCGGTCAAAAACAACGGGTGGCAATTGCGCGTGCTTTGGCATCTGAGCCAAAAGTGTTATTGTGTGACGAAGCCACTAGTGCGCTGGATCCGGCGACGACCCAGTCAATCTTAGCACTGTTGCAAGAGATCAATCAGAAATTGGGCTTGACTATTTTGTTGATTACCCACGAAATGGAAGTAGTGAAGCAGATTTGCCATCAGGTGGTGGTGATTGATAAGGGGCAATTGGTTGAAAGTGGTAGTGTCAGCGAAATTTTTTCTAACCCGAAAACCGAATTGGCAAAAAGTTTTATCCAATCGACCTTTCGGATTAACCTGCCGAAAGAGTATATGGAGCAGCTCTCCGCTGCCCCGAAGGGTGCGAACTCTTATCCGATTATCAAATTTGAATTTACCGGACGTTCGGTCGATGCGCCGCTGTTGTCACAAACCTCGAAAAAGTTTGGCGTGGATTTGAGTATTTTGGTGTCGCAAATTGATTATATCGGTGGCGTGAAGTTCGGGTTTACCATTGCGGAAGTCGAAGGTCCGGAAGATGCGATTACCGAAACAAAAATTTATTTAATGGAACATAATGTGCGGGTTGAGGTGCTGGGATATGTTTGATCGTTTAACGCCACAAGTGTGGCAGATGATTTTGCAAGCCAGCGGTGAAACGCTGTATATGGTGTTTGCTTCCGGCTTTTTAGCCGCAATCTTTGCTATTCCGCTCGGTGTGCTGCTGTTTATTACACAGCCGGGTGGGATTAAAGAGAATCCAAAATTTTATCGCTTACTGAGCATGGCGGTGAATATCGGACGGGCGATTCCGTTTGTGATTTTGCTGTTTTGGATTATTCCGTTCACGCGTGCAGTGGTCGGCACCTCTATCGGCACTACGGCGGCGATCGTACCGCTGACGGTGTCGGCAATTCCGTTTATCGCACGCTTGGTCGAAGGGGCATTGCTCGAAATTCCGAGCGGTTTGATCGAGGCAGCCCGTGCGATGGGTGCCAGCAATATTCAAATTATCGTCAAATTTTTATTAGCCGAAGCAAAACCGGCGCTGATCAACGGCATGACCATCACCTTGGTTGCGTTGGTCAACTATTCCGCAATGGCAGGCATTGTTGGCGGTGGCGGTTTGGGCGATGTGGCGATTCGTTACGGCTATCAAACTAATGTCCCTGAAATTCTGACCACGGTGGTGGTGATTTTGGTGGTATTGGTACAACTTATTCAATTTGTAGGGGATCGTTTAGTCCGCTATGTTGATCACCGCTAGCACTCGGTTTAGCGTATTTTTATCCATTAATAACGTAAGGAAATGATGATGAAGTTAAAAAATATTTTCACCTTAACCGCACTGGCGACCGCTGTAACATTTTCCGGTTCAGTGTTGGCGAAAGACGGCAAAATCAAAGTCGGCATTCAAACCGGTCCTGAATTTTCTGTAGCGGAAGTGGCGAAACAAGTCGCTAAAGACCAATATGGCTTAGAAGTGGAGTTAGTACCATTTACCGACTATGTGACCCCAAATGTAGCACTGGAAGAAAAATCGATTGATGCCAATGCGTTCCAACATAAACCGTATTTAGATGCACAAGTGGAATCGCGCGGTTTGAAAGGCTTAGTGATTGTCGGCAATACCTTTGTTTACCCGATTGCCGGTTATTCGAAAAAAATCAGCAAATTGGACGAATTGAAAGACGGCGCAACCGTAGCTATTCCAAACGATCCGACTAACGGCGGACGTGCGTTGTTGCTGTTGCAAGCACAAGGTTTGTTGAAATTGAAAGACGGCGTCGGTTTAACCCCGACCGCACTTGATATTGTGGAAAACCCAAAAAAACTAAAAATTCGTGAGTTGGAAGCACCATTGCTGCCGCAAGTGTTGCCGGAAGTGGATTTTGCGATCATCAATAACACCTATGCCGGACAAGCAGGCTTGTTCCCAAGTAGCGATGCGATTTTTGTGGAAGACAAAGATTCCCCATATGTGAACATCATTGTGGCGCGTGAAGATAACAAAGATGACCAGGATGTGGTCAATTTTGTCAAAGCCTACAACTCTGATGCGGTATATGAGAAAGCCAAACAAGAGTTTAAAGATTCTGTGGTGAAAGGCTGGTAATTAACGTTAAACCGCCTCTACAATCAGTAGAAATTAAATTTTAATAATATCAATAGGTTGATTAGGATATTCTCTTAATCAACCAATTTTTTTATAGCATGTGAAAAGAAAATGACTGAATTAACCACTCCCTATTATCTGATTGATAAAAGCAAACTGTTAGCCAATATGCAGAAAATCGCCTATCTGCGGCAGCGTTCTGGCGCAAAAGCGTTGTTGGCGCTGAAATGTTTTGCCACGTGGGGCGTGTTTGATGTGATGCGTGATTATATGGACGGTACGACTTCCTCTTCGTTGTATGAAGTCAAACTCGGACATCGTAAATTTGGCGGCGAAACCCATGCCTACAGCGTGGCGTATAGTGATGCGGAAATTACCGAAGTAGTAGCCAATGCGGATAAAATTATCTTTAACTCCATCAGTCAGTTAACCCGTTTTGCTGATCAAGCGCGTGATATTCAACGTGGTTTACGGGTTAATCCGCGTGTTAGCACCTCCGATTTTATTCTGGCGGATCCAGCACGCCCGCACAGCCGTTTGGGCGAGTGGGATATTGAAAAAATCCGTGATGTGATGCCGCTGATTAACGGTTTTATGTTCCATAATAACTGTGAAAACGGCGATTTTGATCGCTTCGATCAGATGTTAAAACACATCGAACGCGAATTCGGTGAGTTGCTGTATCAAGTGGATTGGGTCAGTTTGGGCGGCGGCATTCATTTCACCGGCGCCGATTATCCGCTCGATCAATTTGCCGATCGGTTAAAACAGTTTGCCGAACAATACGGGGTGCAGCTGTATTTAGAGCCGGGCGAAGCGGCGATTACGCTCAGCACCAGTCTGGAAGTGACGGTATTGGACACCTTGTATAATGGCAAAAATTTGGCGATTGTCGACAGCTCGATCGAAGCGCATATGTTGGATTTGCTGATCTATCGCCAAACTGCAAAATTGCTGCCGAACAGTGGTGAACATCAGTATATGGTTTGTGGCAAATCCTGTCTTGCCGGCGATATTTTCGGCGAATATCGCTTTCCACAGCCATTGAAAATCGGTGATCGCCTCTCTTTTTGTGATGCCGCCGGTTATACGATGGTGAAAAAGAATTGGTTTAATGGCGTCAATATGCCGTCCATTGCCAGCAAAGAATTGAATGGCGAGATTAAATTAATCAAACAATTCAATTTTGACGATTACGTTGACAGCTTGTCTTAGCCAGGTTTTTTGACGGCAGCAAGCGGCTTCAACGAATCAATCAGGTTTTGCCGACAGCGGCAAGATTAAACGCAATGCCGGTTATGACCGCACTTTGGAATGAAAAGTGCGGTTGTAATCTGACATTAAGGAGGATTATGCAAACATGAAAAAAAACATCTTGATTATTGGCGCCGGTGGCGTCGCTCAAGTGGTCGCACATAAATGTGCCCAACACAATGATATTTTAGGCTCTATCGCGATTGCTTCGCGCGGCATTAGCAAGTGCCAAGAGATTGCAGCCAGTGTACGCGAAAAGAACGCCTTCAAAGTACCAGCAGAAATTGCCTGCTTTGAGCTGGATGCGCTGAATATCGAAGCAACCAAATCGATTATCAAAGAAACCGAAGCACAAATTGTGATTAACGTCGGTTCCGCCTTCTTAAATATGTCGGTGCTGCAAGCCTGTATTGAAACTGGCGCAGCCTATCTCGACACCGCAATCCACGAAGAACCGCATAAAATTTGTGAAACCCCACCATGGTACAATAATTACGAATGGCAACGTCGTGAATTATGCGAAGCCAATCGCATCACCGCTATTTTGGGTGTCGGGTTTGATCCGGGCGTGGTCAATGCCTATGCAGCGGTTGCGGTTAATGACTACTTAGATCAAACGGATAGTATTGATATTATTGATATTAATGCCGGAAGCCATGGGCGTTATTTCGCCACCAATTTTGATCCGGAAATTAATTTCCGTGAATTTACCGGCGAAGTCTGGAGTTGGCAGAACAGCCAGTGGACCAGTAATCAAATGTTTGAAATCAAGCGGACGGACGACCTGCCGGTTGTCGGTCGGCAAACCTCATATATGACAGGACATGACGAAATTCATTCGCTGTCGCAAAATCTAAACGTGCCGAATATCCGTTTCTGGATGGGCTTTGGCGAGCATTATATTAATGTGTTCACGGTGTTGAACAATCTGGGCTTATTATCCGAACAACCAGTCACCACTGCCGAGGGGCTGGAAGTGATTCCGTTGAAAGTGGTGAAAGCGGTGCTGCCGGATCCGTCCTCACTGGCACCGGATTACAGCGGCAAAACCTGTATTGGTACCTTAGCGAAAGGCAAAAAAGACGGTAAAGATAAAGAGGTCTTTATCTATAACGTTGCTGATCATAAAGAGGCCTACGAAGAAGTGGGTAGTCAGGGTATTTCCTACACCGCTGGTGTACCGCCGGTCGCTGCCGCAATTTTGGTAGCGCAAGGCACCTGGGATGTGCAAAAAATGGTGAATGTGGAACAACTGGATCCAAAACCATTCCTTAACCTGCTCAACCAAATGGGCTTGCCGAATCGGATTAAGGACGAGAACGGCGACAGCGCATTAAGCTTCTAAGCTATTTTCAGACAGCAAAACCGCACTTTT
>NZ_VDHF01000034.1:0-25304 GCF_006228025.1 Testudinibacter crocodili | reverse complement strand
AAAGACAAAGACAAAGATAAAGCTCGAAGAGTTTAAATCAGATTAGCTTGTGGCCAATCAGATGACAGAGGACGGAAGACAGATGACAGTCGTAGAAGAAAGCGAGTGTTGTGGGTTGGAGGTTGTCATCGAGAGTATAGTGAAGAGAACAAAGAAATAGAATAAAAGAGACAAGACAATCAAGCCGAATTATTCCGGCGGCGATAGTGCAGTAGTCCCACCTGAATCCATGCCGAACTCAGAAGTGAAATGCTGTAATGCCGATGGTAGTGTGGGGTCTCCCCATGTGAGAGTAGGACACCGCCGGATTTTACTGAATACAGTACAACGACCCTTAGCAGCGATGCTAAGGGTTTTTTGTATGGGCGCAAAAAAGCAAAAAGCAAAAGTGCGGTCAAACCGCACTTGGGTTAATGTAATGATTTTCCGGTTTGGTTTAATATTTGACATTCCCAACCATTGTATTCACCAGCGTATTCCTCGGCTTGCAGCTCAAATTTTTCGACTAAATTAAAAATAGTATCATCGTCTAAAGCGGATTCATGTTGCAATGTGACTAAATAAAATGCTTCATTATCATATTCAACAGGTTTGTCGGTATATTGTATGTTGAATAGCGATTGTTGGGCGTAAAAATCGATAAAATCTTCCATCAGTTCTCTATTTTCAAATTGAAACTTGTGAGTGATGGCATGTAGTAGTGAAAGATCCTCTCCCTCTTGATGTAGCAGTGCTAATGTTTCTACAGTAGCATTTAATTTCATTTCTAATGAGGATGGAAGTAGAAAATCATAGTATAAATCGCAGTTTGGATCACTTTGACTGACAATTTCATCGATATAATCTAATTTCATTTGCTGTAATTGGGAATGAAAGGTCTCACTGTGTTTAGTATAAAAATAAAGTGTAACTTTATTTTGTAAAATAATATAACCAACGAACAAGCTTTCGCTAATTGACATTAATGGTAACAATGTTTGTGAGAATTGATCCAATTGTGCCTGCTCATAGATAGATTCAGTAGAATTAAACGGCAATGGAAAAGGAATCGAAAAATGAATGACATACGGGTATAAATGGCTATCCAGTTTTTCAGTAATACTTAAGTTTACGGTGATGATGGCTTCCGTTCCTTTAATTGAAGTGCGGTAAGTTTGCCAACTATTTTTTGATTCCATGATGAATTACCTATTTAAATGAAGCCCAAATCGGTGCATGATCAGACGGTTTTTCCATTGCTCGAATTTCCAGATCAATGCCAGTTTCAACACAATGTTGTGAAAGTGCGGTATTGGCAAGAATTAAGTCAATGCGTAAGCCGCGATTTTCATCAAAACCTTTAGAACGATAGTCAAACCACGAGAATTGATCATTTGTTTGAGGATGCAGTTGACGGAAAGTATCGATCAAGCCGAAACCTAGCAAACGTTGTAGCCATTCGCGCTCTTCCGGCAGAAACGAGCACTTGCCGGTACGCAGCCAGCGCTTACGGTTTTCTTCACCGATTCCAATGTCTAAATCCGTTGGGCTGATATTCATATCACCCATCAAAATAACTTGGTTTTCAGGTGGAAGATGGTTTTCTAGGTAGTTTTGTAGATCGGCATAAAATTTTTCTTTAGCCGGAAATTTGGTTTCATGGCTGCGGCTTTCGCCTTGTGGAAAATAACCGTTAATAACAGTTAGTGTGCCGTATGCTGTTGCCAAATCCGCCATGATAATTCGCTTTTGCGCTGATTCTGTGTCGCCAGGGAAGCCACGGCGTACTGCTAACGGCTGCTGTTTACAAAGTAAAGCGACACCATAATGTCCTTTTTGACCGTGATGAAAAATATGGTAGCCTAAATGCTCAACTAAGTGATAGGGAAAATCTTCATCGGAGACTTTAATTTCTTGCAAACCAATAATATCGGGTTGGTGCTTGCTGACAATTGCTTCTAATTGTGCTGGTCTAGCTCTTAATCCGTTGATGTTAAATGATAAAAATTTCATATAAGCCCATTCATCTTATTTTAAAGGAAAAATTTTAACAGAATTTAGTTATGCTGTCTGGTTTTCTCGCGTGCTTTTTTACTAAGTAAATTTATATTTAACCATTGCCTTAAATTTGTTAAAATAACGCCAGTTTTTTATACCAAAAGGTTGAAATATGTTCAAAAAAAACAAAATAAGCCAATTATATTGTTTTGCTGGTCTGCTTTTTTCAGTGCCTGTTTTCGCTGAGCAAGGGGCTATTGAAACAGTAGCAGGACAGACTACTGAAACGCTGTTGCAAACGGTAAATCCAACACAGCAGGTTGTGGTGGAAGCGATGCAAACGGTTGAGGCTGTGCAGCCAGAAGTTGATATTAATGAAAGTGCGGTTGTTGATGAGGCACAAATTGCCGCTACCTTACAGGCACAACAAAAGCTACAACAATTTTTAGCCGGAACGCCGGTTCAGTTTGAGGCGGCCTTAGCAGATCTATATGCAGCTAACCAGTTTGCTCCGATTTGGGCAGACAAAACCGCTGAAAAAGCGTTTTTGCAACAGTATGTGGTTTGGGTATTGAGTGGTGTTTCTGCTGCTTCAGCGGAGCAGTTGGCGCTGATCAGTCGTACAGATGATGTTATGCAGCGTGATATCTTGCTAAGTGATGCCTTTTTGGACTATCTGCACTATCAAGAGAATTTGAAAAAATCTTCAACCAAATGGCTATATGGTAATAGTGGCTATAAAGCCGCATTACCGAGCCAACTTCGTTTAGAAAATTGGAAACAAGCTATAGCTGATGGGCATTTAGCCGTGTTTGTTCAACATTTAGTACCGACCAACAAACAGTATCGACAAACTGCTGACAAAGTGCTGGTGTCATTGCCGGATAATATGGGTAGTGCGGTGACGGTCAATGATACTTTAAAACCGGGTATGCGTTCAGCAGATGTTAAAAATTTGGCGATACTTTTGCAAAGTAAAGGTTTCCTCAGTGCTGATTATTCTGCTAATGATGATATTTATGGCGATGAATTGTTAGCAGCGGTAAAAGGTTTTCAAGCGAAAAACGGCTTAACGGCGGACGGAATTGTTGGAGCGGGAACACGAAATGTGTTAAATCAAAATTTAAGTAATAATTTGTATAAATTAGCAATTAATGCCCAACGCTTGAGCCTACTGCCAAATCAAAGTAACGGTATTTTTGTTAATATCCCGACTTACCAACTATATTATTATCGTGATGGACAGTTGGTATTACAGTCGAAAGTGATTGTTGGTAAAAAGGAGCGTCAGACTCCAGTGATGTATAGCCGTTTGAGTAATGTGGTAGTTAATCCACCATGGAATGCGCCAGTACGGAATATCAATCAAGATATTATTCCCAAAGTGCGGCAAGATCCGAGTTATATCTACCGCAAAGGCTACACTATCATCGACGGGCAAGGTAGAACGATTGACCCTTATACCATTGATTGGGAGAACATGACGGCGAAAAATTTCCCATACCGCTTGCGTCAAGCGCCGGGTGGTGACAGCGCTTTAGGCAGCTATAAGTTCAATATGCCAAGCAGTGACGCCATCTATTTGCACGATACACCATCAAAAGGTTTGTTCGCGCGTAATGACCGAGCGTTGAGCTCCGGTTGTGTTCGAGTGCATAAATCGGATGAGCTGGCGAGTCTGCTGTTAAGCGAGAACGGTTGGAGCGCTGAGCGCAAAAACCAAGTGCTTGCCAGTAAGAAAACCACATCAGCTAATTTAAGTAAACGTGATGATGTTTATCTGTATTATGTCACGGCGTGGGTGGATAACGGCAAAATTTATACTGTGCCGGATATCTATGGCCATGATAAAAAATTGGCAAAACACAATGTAAATTGGAAGGCAATTAAACAAATATTACTTTAAGCCGATTAATTTGAGACATTGCTCAGAAAATAATAAAAAAGCTATTGAATAATGGCTTTTTTTATGTTTTCCTAAGTCGTTTGATTAAAACTGAACTTATACTCTTTTTTATCGTCAAAACAAGAGTATTATTTATTCCAATTTAAGAATTTTAACTTATCGTAATATTATGACTGAAATTAATCATCAACGCCGTCGCTGGCTAGCATTGGGCGGAGTGGTATTAGGTGCTGCACTTTTGCCGAGTGAAGTCTTGGCTGCAGTGTCTACACCAAAACCGCGAGTACTCACTTTTAGGAATATCAATACCGGTGAACGTCTAACTTCTCAGCTAAAAAATGGCAAAATTGCCAATGCAGTCGATTTGAAAAAATTGGATCATCTGCTACGCGATCGTCGTACCCAACAAATTCACCGTATCGAGCCGCAGCTGTTCAGCAAGCTTTATCAGATTCAGGGTAATTTAGGACTTCGCAATACCGAAATCCAAATTATCTGTGGCTATCGAGCACCAGCAACCAATGCGGCAATGAATGCTCGCAGTCGTGGTGTGGCGAAAAACAGCTATCATACTCGTGGACAAGCGATTGATTTCCGGATTGACGGCATTTCATTGGCGAAAGTGCGTAAAGTGGCGACGAGCTTAAATAATGGTGGCGTTGGGTATTATCCACGTAGTAACTTTGTGCATATTGATACTGGTCCGAACCGCACTTGGAGCGGTAGCTAAACGGCGGTAATATTATGCATGTTGAAATTCTTCCCGTTACCGCTTTTCAGCAAAACTGCTCAATTATTTGGGATGAACAGCAAAATGCTGCGATTATCGATCCCGGTGGTGAAGCTGAGAAGTTAATCGAGTTTATTGAAACACAACAGCTTCAGTTAGAAAAAATCCTGCTGACACACGGGCATTTAGATCATGTTGGTGCGGCCAATCGGCTGAAACAGCATTTTCAAGTGGAGATTTGGGGGCCTAATAGCGCCGACCAATTTCTATTTGACTCTCTACCCGCGCAGTCACAACGTTTTGGGTTGCCTGAAATAGCGGTATTTTATCCCGACCATTGGTTGAATAAAGAAGGGGAGATCATCACTGTCGGTGATATGAGTTTTGAAATTCTTCATCTACCGGGCCATACTCCCGGACATATTGGTTTTATCGAACACCAAAAGAATATTGCGTTTAGCGGTGATGTGTTGTTCTACAACAGTGTCGGACGCACGGACTTCCCGCGCGGCGATCATCAACAGCTATTGTCTTCAATTAGGCAAAAACTGTTTAAATTGAATGACGATATGATTGTGATTGCCGGACATGGCGCTGCGACTAAAATTGGTCTTGAAAAACAGAACAATCCTTTTATAAAAAACTGATATTGGCTACTTGAACCGCACTTAAAGTGCGGTTTTTCTGTTAATAGTATGATGGGTCATCTTCGTTTGGACGCGTTTTAAAGCGACGATGCAGCCACATATATTGATCAACGCCTTTTAATATTTCTTGTTCTACCAGTTGGTTCATCTGTATTGCAAGCTGTGTTTGATCTGGTAATACTGAGAAAGTAGTCGGTTCAGATACTGATAAATGATAGCCGGAACCGTCATTATTGCGTAATGGTGCGAAAGGCACGATATGTGCATTCGGCACTGATTTCATTAAATAGTACGAGCCTGTCGTAGTAGCAGCATCGGGAACTGCAAAAAAAGGTACAAACACTGAATTTTTGCGTCCATAGTCATGATCCGGCGCATACCAAATCATGTTTCCCTCACGCAGGGCCCTGATCATACCACGTAGATCTTTTCGGTCGAGCAGTGCTTTATTCGAACGAATCCGTCCTTTGTATTGTATCCAATCAAATACCGGATTGTCGTTGGGACGATAAACACCGATACCGGGCTGGTGCAAGCCGATAATCCGCGCGCCAAGTTCTAAGGTTAAAAAATGTACCCCAACTAAAATAATTCCGCTGTCGAGATGATTTTTAATATGCTGAATGCCACTGGCAGTGCTCCATTTTTTTATCCGTTTATCCGACCAGAACCATGCCATACCAGTTTCAATAATGCCCATGCCTACTGAATAGCGGTTTTTTTGCAAAATAGCTTCTCGTTCCGATTCGCTTTTTTGCGGAAAGCAAAGCGCCAGATTGCGGCGAGCAACTTTCGCTCGTTTTTTGCCGATGCTTAATTTAGAAAAAATCCAGCCCAACCCAGTTCCAATTTTTAATAAAATCGGATAAGGCAGCAATAATAACAGCCTGAAAAAAGCCAATCCAATCCAGAAAGGCCAGTATTTAGGGTGTAAAAAAGCGGCTTTAAAGTGCGGTATTTGTGATGCTTTAGCCATTCACCATTCCTGTATTCATCTGATATTTTAACTTTGCTATAGTTTAACGGAAAAAATCATAAATAAACATTTTTATGCTAAAATCGGGAAAATTTTATCAGGAGCAAATGATGACACAATATTCGACTCAATTTAAACAAGCGAAAGTTTTGGTACTCGGGGATGTGATGCTTGATCGGTATTGGTTTGGCGCCACCAACCGAATTTCACCGGAGGCGCCGGTGCCGGTAGTGCGGGTGCAAAACAACGAAGAGCGGGCAGGTGGAGCCGCCAACGTGGCAATGAATATTGCAAGCTTGAATGTTGAAGTAAAATTGCTGGGGTTAATCGGGCAGGATGAAGCTGGTTTAGCACTGGAAAATATGCTGCAACAACAACGGATTAACTGTGATTTTGTAGCGTTGAATACACACCCTACCATCACTAAATTGCGGATTCTATCCCGTCATCAGCAACTTTTGCGTTTGGATTTTGAAGAAAACTTTCATGATGTTGAAAGTGCGGTTTTGTTGCAAAAATTACAGGATTCAATCTCGCAGAGTGGTGCGTTGGTTTTATCGGATTATGGCAAAGGCACGCTGAATGCGGTGCAACAGATGATCGAAGTAGCGAAACAAGCTAACGTGCCGGTATTAATTGATCCTAAAGGCACTGATTTTGAACGTTATCGCGGCGCAACGTTATTAACACCGAATTTATCTGAATTTGAAGCGGTAGTCGGGCATTGTGTTGATGAACAGGATATTCAACAAAAAGGGTTGCAACTGATTGCAGATTATCAATTAGAGGCATTGCTAGTCACCCGCTCAGAAAAAGGTATGACATTACTACGTCCGAATGCTGAGCCGTTTCATCTGCCGACCGAAGCCAAAGAGGTGTTTGACGTGACCGGCGCCGGAGATACGGTTATCAGTGTGCTGGCAACGGCGATTGCCGATGGACGTAGTTTGGAAGAAGCTTGCTATTTGGCAAATGTTGCTGCCGGTATTGTGGTCGGCAAGCTTGGTACATCGACGGTTACGCCAGTCGAACTGGAAAATGCCATTCATCATCGTGGTGAAACTGGTTTTGGAATTATGGATGAAGTGCGGTTAAAAAGCAGTGTTTCCGAGGCAAAAGAGCGTGGGGAAAAAATCGTGATGACCAACGGCTGCTTTGATATTTTGCACCCAGGGCATGTTTCTTATCTAGAAAATGCGCGTAAATTAGGCGATCGTCTAATTGTGGCGGTGAATTCCGACGAATCGGTGAAACGATTAAAAGGGGAAAGTCGACCGATCAACTCGCTAGCTGCACGAATGGCAGTGTTGGCGGGTTTGTCCTCTGTCGATTGGGTGGTTGAATTCAAAGAGGATACGCCACAGCGTTTAATCGGCGAGATCCTGCCGGATTTGTTAGTCAAAGGTGGCGATTATAAACCCGAAGAGATTGCCGGCAGCCAAGAAGTGTGGGCAAACGGCGGCGATGTGCGGGTGTTGAATTTTGAAAACGGCTACTCAACCAGCAGCGTGGTAAAGAAAATTCAGCAGTTAGGTTAATGTTGTCAGTTTGTGGGATTTAAAATTCATTTATAGTCAAAGGCGGATGAATTTCCGCCTTGGCGTTAAACCTAAAAACTAATTTGATACCTGTTCTATCAACCGATCCAACCCAAGTTGATCGTAGGCTTCAATATCTTGGTCGTTACTCTCATCAATAATCAAATCATTGAGTGCGAGGCAGCCGTAGGCTTTGAGTTTATTTTTGGTAAAGTTTGAACGGGCAGCAGAGCTTTTATTATTGAGGCTAATCACGCCGATGGTTGCGTTATTATTGCAGCTATATTTATTGATAAAGACTAAGTTATAACCTGATTCACGGATATAACCTGTTTTGCTGATGGAAGCATCAAATATCTCTTCACGCACTAATTTATTGGTATTTTGCATAAATACGTTGGTACGATTGGCGCGAATATAGGCTGCACGGGTGTTGGAGAGCGCTTTTAATTCAGGTTTACGTAGTGAGTATTTAGCCAGCTTCACCAAGTCCATCACGCTGGAGATATTACGGTTAGATAGACCTGAACTATCACTAAAGCGAGTCGACTTCATCTTTAATGCTTGCGCTTTTTCATTCATTTTTTGAATAAATCGAGCTCGGCTCATGCCCGCAGAGCGAGATAAAGCATGGGCAGCATAGTTGTCCGAATGTACAAACATCGCTTTTAATAATTCTGAGCAGGCAATTGGTGTATTTTTGGGCAGTTTGGTGCGGGTGCCTTTGATGTGGTCGTTATCTTCATTAGTAATGCGCGCAGTGCAGTTAGGATTGCGATTATTTTCTAAAAACACATTGGCGGTCATCAGTTTTGTGACCGAAGCAATCGGAAGTACGCTATTGGGCGAACGGCTTTCTAACACTTTGTTATTGGTAAAATCATAAACCACATAAGATTGTGCGGATAACAGCGGTGATATAGATAAAAATAAGGCTGACAGCAGTAAGTTTTGTTTACTGCCTCTCATTTTACTGAGCAAGGAGCTTATGTAAGGCATATAAAAAGTCACCTTCGGATTGATAAATTAACATGCAATGTGATAAAAAATACACTTAACTATATAATTTAAACATATTTTTTATTATTTTGCTCGTATCATTTTTTCTAACAGCCATCGGCAGTAGAATCTAACCAGAGAAGATGGAAAATCGCAGGTACAAAAAAAGCCACATATAGTAGCTATCTTTTTGGTTTTAAATCATTTTTTAAATGGTGCCCGAGGGCGGACTTGAACCGCCACAGCCCGAAAGCCGAGGGATTTTAAATCCCTTGTGTCTACCGATTTCACCACTCGGGCACTGATTTGATGGAGGCGTGTCCCGGAATCGAACCGAGCTACATGGATTTGCAATCCAGTGCATAACCTCTTTGCTAACACGCCACTATGTAATTAACTCTAGTAATTAACTAAGTAATTAGTTCTAGTATTTGTTTGGAGCGGGAAACGAGACTCGAACTCGCGACCCCAACCTTGGCAAGGTTGTGCTCTACCAACTGAGCTATTCCCGCAAACTAAACAACGATATAACACATCGTTTATCAGTGGTGGGCATTTTACTGACTTCTCATTTACTGTCAATGCTTGATTGCAATTTTTTGCTTGATTGCCGAAAAAATGAGTGATTTAAGCGGATTTTAGTCAAAGTGCGGTTTTGATTTGAGGTTAAGGATATTCGGTGCTTTAATCGCCTGTAGCTTTGTGTCAGAATAACAAACTATCTACAATTAGACTGTGTTAAGGCAAGATTATGACCACTTATTCCATTGAAACCGAACTCGCCCAATTAGGTAATCGCACCGATGAAAAAACCGGTGCGGTTTCTGCCCCGATTTATCTTTCCACCGCATACGGCCATCGCGGTATTAATGAATCGACCGGCTATGATTACACTCGCACTAAAAACCCGACCCGTACCGTGTTGGAAGAGGGGATTGCCCGTTTGGAAGGCGGCGATCGCGGTTTTGCCTGTGCGTCGGGCATGGCAGCGATTCAGTTGTTGATGTCGTTGTTTACTGCACCTGACGAGTGGATTATCTCCAGCGATGTGTATGGCGGAACCTATCGTTTGCTGGATTTCAGTTATAAAAACAACAACAGCGTCAAGCCGGTGTATGTAAATACGGCGGATTTAGCCGCCATCGAAAGTGCGGTTACGTCCAATACCAAAGCGATTTTTGTGGAGACACCGTCCAATCCGTTGATGGAAGAGTGTGATGTGGCGGCGATTAGCAAGATTGCCAAAAAACACAATCTATTACTCATCGTGGATAACACCTTTTTAACGCCAGTGCTATTCCGTCCGATTGAGTATGGCGCCGATTTGGTGATCCATAGCGCGACCAAATATTTATCCGGCCATAATGATGTGTTAGCTGGGTTAATTGTGTCGAAAGGACAAGAACTGGGCGAACGCCTGTTTTATCTGCAAAATGGCGCCGGAGCGGTATTATCACCGTTCGACTCATTTTTAGCGGTGCGTGGCTTGAAAACCTTAGCCTTGCGTATGGAACGTCACCAACAAAATGCACAGGATATTGCCAAGTTCTTAGCCGAGCAAGATCAGGTGCTAGACGTATTGTATTCCGGCAAGAGCGGTATGTTGTCGTTTCGACTGAAAGATGAGAACTGGGTCAATCCGTTTTTAAAGGCGATTCAGTTGATTACTTTTGCCGAGAGTCTGGGCGGTACTGAAAGTTTTATTACTTATCCGGCAACCCAAACTCATATGGACATTCCCGAAGCGGAGCGCATTGCCCGTGGTGTATGCAATCGTTTGCTGCGTTTTTCGGTCGGGCTGGAGAACGTAGAAGACATTAAAGCCGATTTAAGCCAAGCGTTCGCCAAATTAGCATAAGTCTATTGCGTTCAGCCAATGGAAGAAGAAGGGATAGTATCAATCTATCCCTTTTGTGATATTCCCAGCTTTAAAAATAGAGTTTGCAACACACGGAATCCTATGAATTCAACCGCACTTTTAGAGTTTGACCGCCAACATTTATGGCACCCTTATACCTCAACCCTTGAGCCGTTGCCGGTGTATCCGGTGGCAAAAGCTGCCGGGGTGGAGATTACCTTGCAGGACGGACGCACGCTGCTTGACGGTATGTCATCGTGGTGGGCGGCGCTACACGGTTATAATCATCCGCGCCTGAACCAAGCGGTGAATGAACAGTTGCAGCAGATGAGCCATATCATGTTCGGCGGTTTGACCCATGAACCAGCGGTACGTTTGGGGCAATTGTTGCTGGATTTGCTGCCGTCCGAATTGCAAAAAATCTTCTATGCCGACTCTGGCTCGGTGGCGGTGGAAGTGGCAATGAAAATGGCAATCCAATATCAACACTCACTGGGAAAATCTGCGCGCTGCAAATTTGCTGCGATTCGTGCCGGTTATCATGGTGATACTTGGCACGCAATGTCGGTGTGTGATCCGGTAACGGGTATGCACTCGCTATTTAGCCAGCGGTTGCCGATCCAATTTTTCCTGCCACAGCCGCAAACTCGATTTGATCAAGCATGGAATCCACATGATATTCAGCCATTGGCGGATCTATTGACAACGCACCATCATGAGATTGCAGCATTGATTCTAGAACCGATTGTGCAGGGCGCTGGTGGCATGTATTTCTATTCGCCACACTATTTGGTAGCGGCGAAAAAACTGTGCGATCAATACGGTGTGTTGCTGATTTTTGATGAAATTGCCACTGGTTTTGGTCGCACCGGCAAGTTGTTTGCTTTGCAGCACGCTGATGTAGTACCAGATATTCTCTGTTTGGGCAAAGCCTTAACCGGCGGCTACATGACCCTTTCTGCCACTATCACTACCGCGCAAGTTGCCGACACCATCAGCCGTGGCGAAGCGGGCTGCTTTATGCATGGTCCGACGTTTATGGCCAATCCACTGGCGTGTGCCGTAGCTGCCGAGTCAATCCGTCTGCTGTTGGAAAGCGATTGGCAAAATAATGTCGCTAGAATCGAAGCGCAGTTAAAGCAGGAATTGGCGGTCGCCGCCACTTGGGATTGCGTCGCAGATGTGCGGGTATTGGGTGCGATCGGCGTGATTGAAATGCAAAGTGCGGTCAATATGCGCAGCTTGCAGGCCCGCTTGGTCGAGCAGGGCGTGTGGGTGCGTCCGTTCGGCAAATTGGTATATCTGATGCCGCCGTTTATTACCAGCGCATCTCAGCTTTCCCGTTTAACTTCGGGCTTGCTGCGTGCGTTGCAACAAGAGTATCCGCCAGCATGTTAAATTTTTATGCCGAGCAATTGGCACAACTGCAACAACAGGGGCAATACCGCACTTTGCCTGACATTCGCCATCAGGGCAAACATATTTGGCGCGATGGTCGCAAAATGCTGAATTTTTCTTCCAATGATTATTTGGGATTGGCTTCGGATAACAGCTTAAAGCAACAATTTTTTGCACAAACCGATGTCGGCGAAATGGCGTTGACCTCCTCCTCATCACGCTTGCTGACCGGCAATTTTCCGATTTATGCCGAATTGGAAAGCGTGATGGCAAGCCAATTTCAGCGTGAAGCCTGTCTGCTGTTTAACAGTGGCTATCATGCCAATATCGGCATTTTGCCAACGCTGGCGGATAAACAAACGTTGATTTTAGCCGACAAGCTGGTGCACGCCAGTTTGATCGACGGCATTCGTTTGTCCGAGGCGGATTATCAGCGCTACCGCCATAATGATTATGCCCACTTACAGCAGCTGCTAGAGAAAAACAGTAAAACCTATCAACGGATTATTATTGTCACTGAAAGCGTATTCAGCATGGACGGCGACACAACGGATTTGTGGCAATTGGTGGCGTTGAAACAGCAATATCGCCATGTGATGCTGTATGTCGATGAGGCGCATGCGCTGGGTGTGTTTGGGCAAAATGGGCTGGGTTTGGCAGAAAAGTGCGGTTGCATCGAGCAGATCGATTTTTTGGTTGGCACCTTTGGCAAGGCGCTGGCAGCGATGGGGGCTTATGTGGTGTGCGATCAGGTGATTAAAGATTATTTGATCAACAAAATGCGCCCGTTGATCTTCTCGACTGCCCTTTCGCCGTTGGTGGTGCAGTGGGTCTATTTTTTAATGCAACACTTGCCACAAATGCAAACGCAACGGCAACATTTGCAGCAACTCAGCACCCAATTACAACTGGGTGTACAGCAACTGACGCAACAAGTGATGCCGAGCCGCAGCCAAATTGTGCCGTATATTCTAGGCGATAATGCCAGCACTGTTGCTAGCGCCGAGCGTTTGCAACAGCGCGGTTTCTACTGCCTGCCGATTCGTCCGCCGACGGTGCCGAGTGGCACTTCGCGGATCCGTTTTTCCTTGACTGCCGATATGACGGCTGACGAAGTGGCGCAGCTGCTTGATGTATTAAAAGGATCACAATAATGCAGACCGAATGGCTGATCACCGCAGAAAATAACCCGAATCTCATTCTGTATTTTGCTGGTTGGGGCACATCGCCGCAATTGGTGAAACACTGGCAATTACCGCCCGATACCGATCTGTTGCTGTGTTGGGATTATCGTGATTTAAGCCTGAATGCCGATCTCAGCCGCTACCGCACTTTGCATTTGGTGGCGTGGTCGATAGGCGTGTGGGCAGCGGAGCAGACGGTGGCAGATTTGCCGTTTGCCGCAAGTGTGGCAATTAACGGCACGCCGTGTTTGATTGACGATCAATTCGGCATTCCGCAGGCGATTTTTCAAGGCACATTAGACGGTTTCAATCCGATAACACGCAGTAAATTTGAACGGCGAATGTGTGGCAAACGTGAGTTATTACAGCAATATCAAACAATTGCGCCACGTCCGACCAGCGAAATCGCGCAGGAGTTGGCGGCGGTGTATCAGGCATTTGCGCATGTGAAACCAGCTGTCATTCGCTGGCAAAAAGCGATTGTCGGCACGCAGGATCTGATCTTTCCAACCGTAAATCAGTTAAAGTATTGGCGGCAAACCGACAGTGAGATTATACAGCTTGCACTACCGCACTTTGCCTTGGCGGCGTTTAATGCGTGGTCTGAACTATGCTAGCAGCATTGGATAAAAAACGGATCGGTCACTGTTTTGCCAAAGCCTTAGCCAGTTACGATCAACATGCGCAAGCACAGCAACAAATCAACCGTCGTTTGGCTGACTTGTTGTACCACAGCGAACAAACACAGTTTCAGCGCGTGTTGGAAATCGGCTGCGGCAGTGGCGATTTAACCCGTTTATTGGCGCAACATTGGCAAGTGCGGTCGTGGTGTTTAAATGATTTGAACCCAAGTGCGCTGGCAAAGGCAAAACAGCAATTATCGACAACAGAAGTAGAATTATGCGCAGCCGATGCCGAGCAGCTTGAGCGCACTTTGGTGTTAAATCATCAATTTGATTTGCTGGCTTCGGCGTCCACCGTGCAATGGTTTCAGCAGCCACAACGGATCATCTCGCTGGCAACACAGGCGCTCAAACCAAACGGTTGGCTGTTGTTTAGCACCTTTTTGCCGCAAAATTTAGTGGAAATTAAGCAGCTGACCGCCATTGGTTTACATTATCCCAGCTTGCAACAATGGCAAACATGGCTAGAACCGCACTTTGAGCTGATCGCACAAGATCAACAGCCAATCCAATTATGGTTTCAGCAGCCCAGTGCCGTGTTGCGCCATTTGCAAGCCACTGGGGTTACTGCCACCAATCAACAGCAGTGGACAAAAGGCAAATTAGCGGATTTTTATCAGCGTTATCAACAGCAGTTTAGCGTCAACGGCAAAGTGCGGTTGACTTATGCGCCACTGCTGATGTTGGCAAAACGGAAACAGAATCAATGAAAAAGCAACAGATCATGTTTATTTCAGGCATTGATACCGATGTGGGCAAAACCATTGCCACCGGATTTTATGCCAATCAGCTTATGGCACAAGGACGGTCGGTGATCACGCAAAAACTGGTACAAACCGGCTGTTCAGGCGTTGCCGAGGATATTCAATGCCACCGCAAACTGCAAAATCTGCCGCTGCAACAATGCGATTTGGATGGCACCACTTGCCGTTATGTGTTTGATTACCCTTGTTCACCGCACTTGGCGGCACGCTTGGCGCAAACCGAGATCGATCTGGCGCAAATCACCGCCGATACACAAATTTTAGCGCAGCAGTATGACGTGGTCTTGATCGAGGGTGCCGGCGGTTTGGCGGTGCCGTTGAATAACGAATTGACCACACTGGATTATTTGCAACAACAAGGTTATCCACTGATTTTGGTCACTTCCGGCAAACTGGGTAGCATCAACCACACTTTATTAAGCCTTGCAGTCTGCCAACAGCGTGGCATTGCGTTACAAGCATTGATTTACAACCACTATCCGCAAACCGATCCAATTATCGAAAACGAAACCCAAGCCTATTTGCAGCGTTATTTAAGCACGCATTTTCCGCAGGCAGAATTTGTTGAGTTGCGGGAAGTGGTTTAATTAATGAAGTCGTCATGGTAAGGGCGCATTAAATGCGCCCAAATTTGTGATTGCACCTAATCTGCTACTTTCACCCCATAAAACGCAGTATAACCAAACGGGCTTTGTTGGAAATTTTGTACCCGTAGGCTGGTCGGCACATAGTTGACTGAGTGTGCCAGCGGAATCAACGGCGCCTGTTGTTTGGCAAGCACTAATGCTTGTTGATATAACGCCGCTCGTTGCGCCTCATCAGAGGTGGCGACTGCTTGCTGAATTAGATTTTCAAACTCCGCATTGCACCAGCCAGCGTAGTTAGTGCCGCCGACGTTTTCACAGCCGAGCAACGGCGCTAAAAAGTTGTCCGGGTCACCGTTGCGACTGGTCCAGCCGTAAGTACCGGTATAAAACTCGCCTTCACGGGTACGTTTGTTAAAATCTGCCCATTCGTGGGTGACTAAGTTAGCTTTGATGCCGATTTTCGCCCAATCCGCTTGCAAAATTTCCGCGGTGCGGCGTGGGTTCGGATTGGATGGACGCACCACCGGCTGCACCCAAATGTCGGTTTCAAAGCCGTCGCCATAACCAGCTTCAACCAACAATTGTTTAGCTTTTTCTAAATCAAACGGATAATCTTCAATCGCATCGTTGTAGCCCAACACGCTTGGCGGGAACGGATTTTTTGCCGCCACGCCGCTTCCGCCTTGATAAACCACGTTGATAATCGACTGTTTATCGGTGGCATAATTCAGGGCTTGTCGCACTTTCACATTTTCCAGCGGCGCTTTGCGGTGGTTGATGCCGATGTAGGCTAAATTCAGCCCTTCTTTGGCAAATAACCGCACTTTGGGATTGTTTTTCATCTGTTCGATATCGGCGATATTCGGGAAATCAATGACATCGCAAGCACCGGTTTGTAATTTGGCGTAACGGGCGGTAGCGTCCGGCGTGATGCTGAAAATCAGGCGATCAATATCGGCTTTACCACGCCAATAATCGGCGTTGGCGCTGTAGCGAATCGCTTGATCCAATTGATAGCCTTGAAACACAAACGGCCCGGTGCCAATCGGTGTTTTGTCAATTGCTTCCGGCTTGCCTGCTGCCAACATCTTATCGGCATACTCTTTGGAATAAATTGACAGAAAATCCATCGCCACGATTTTCAAGAATGGCGAATAGGCTTGGTTCAGGTTGATTCTCACTGTGTAATCATCGACTTTTTCGACTGATTTCAACAGCTTTGGCAGTGCCATCCAGTTGAAATAAAAATAGGTTCCGCTGGAAACATGGTGGAACGGATGATCTTTGTCGGCTTGACGTAGATAGGAAAACAACACGTCGTCAGCGTTAAAATCGCGGCTCGGGCTAAATTCCTTATTGGCATGAAATTTTACCCCTTTGCGCAGGTGGAAAGTGTAACTCAAACCGTCATCACTGATTTCCCACCGCTCCGCTAATCCGGGTTCGATCTCGGTTGAACCGGGTTTAAACGCCAATAAACTGTCATAAACCTGTTGTGAACTGGCGTTGAAATCATTGGCATCATTGATAATCGCCGGACTGAATTGACCAGGCGAGTTGCTGATACAGTTAATCAGCGTATGCGGTGCCGCTTGGGCGGCGGCAGAAAATGAGAGTGCAAGTGCGGTCAAAGAGAAAAGTGCGGTTGATTTCATTGGGATTCCTTGTTAAACAGTAAACTAACGATAGAGTAACATACAATAAAATCGATAAAGGAGAAATAATCAATTGGATTTTGTTAGAACGAAAAGGAATATTGAGTGAGAAGTACAAGTGCGGTTCAGATTAGGTTCTGACCGCACTTTGGTTGAACAATTAATTTTTTAACGCCTGTACTGGCGCCGGAATGCGCCCGCCGCGGTTGACGAAGATTTCACAGTTGCCTTGTTTGATCGGCATAATTGGGGCGTAGCCGAGCAGCCCGCCGAATTCCACGCTTTCGCCGACATCTTTGTTTGGCACAGGGATAATTCGCACTGCGGTGGTTTTGCAGTTGATCATGCCGATTGCCGCTTCGTCGGCGATAATGCCGGAAATGGTAGCAGCAGTGGTATAACCCGGCACGGCAA
This sequence comes from Testudinibacter crocodili, assembly GCF_006228025.1. Taxonomy (NCBI): domain Bacteria; kingdom Pseudomonadati; phylum Pseudomonadota; class Gammaproteobacteria; order Pasteurellales; family Pasteurellaceae; genus Testudinibacter; species Testudinibacter crocodili. The sequence continues at coordinate 7,988 of NZ_VDHF01000034.1, read as the reverse complement.
TCATATCCAAACCGACCGAACAAACGGCAGTCATCGCTTCCAGTTTATCCAGCGTCAGCACCCCTTGTTCGGCCGCTTTGATCATGCCTTCATCTTCCGAGACCGGAATAAAGGCACCGCTCAAACCGCCTACCGCACTTGATGCCATCATGCCGCCTTTTTTGACTGCGTCATTTAATAGCGCTAAAGCAGCGGTGGTGCCGTGTGTACCACATACGCTCAAGCCCATTTGCTCCAAAATCCGTGCTACGCTGTCGCCAATTGCTGGGGTCGGAGCCAGAGAGAGATCCAAAATCCCAAATGGAATGCCTAAACGTTTGCTGGCTTCCTGCCCGATAAGTTCACCAACACGGGTAATTTTAAACGCGGTTTTCTTCACCACTTCGGCGACTTCAGTCAAGGTTTTTGCATTCGAGTTTTCCAACGCCGCTTTGACTACGCCCGGACCGGAAACACCGACATTGATAATCGCATCGCCTTCGCCGGAACCATGAAATGCACCCGCCATAAACGGATTGTCTTCCACCGCATTGCAGAACACGACTAATTTGGCACAACCAAAACCGTCTGGGGTGATTTCCGCGGTTTGCTTAACAATTTCACCCACCAGTTTCACCGCATCCATATTGATTCCGGCTTTGGTCGAGCCGATATTGACCGAACTACAGACAATATCGGTGACTTTCATTGCCTCTGGAATCGAGCGAATCAACACTTCGTCCGATGGGCTCATGCCTTTTTGTACCAACGCGGAAAAACCGCCGATAAACGAGACCCCAATCGCTTTGGCGGCGCGATCCAAGGTTTGGGCAATCGAGACATAACTGTCTGCTTTAGTGGCGGCTGCGATTTGCGCAATCGGCGTCACTGAAATGCGCTGATTGACAATCGGTACACCATATTTAGCCGACAGCTCTTGGGCGGTTTGTACCAAGTCTTTGCCGACATGAGTAATTTTGTTGAAAATATTTTGGTTTAAGGTCGCCAAATCGGGGCTGATACAGTCGTGCAGATCAATGCCGATGGTGATGGTGCGCACATCAAAATGCTGATCCGACACCATTTTCAGTGTTTCTAAAATTTCGTAAGATTGAATACTGTTGCTCATCTTCAATCCTTAAATCCGGTGCATGGCATTGAAAATATCGGTATTTTGCAAGCGCAATTCCAAGCCCAATTTTTTGCCTTCTTCAACAAAAAATGCCGCTAATGTTTGGTAATCTTTGGCGCAAGCGCTGGTATCGACCAACACAATCATGGTAAAAAATTCATTCATTAATTGTTGGCTGATATTGACGATATTAATTTGTTGTTCGGCTAATAATTTCGCCACATCATACACAATCCCGATCCGATCTTTGCCGATTACGGTTAATACTGAGTTGTTCATTTTTTCCTCTATTTATAGTGGTAAAAAGCCGTTTATCAATAATATTTAAGTGGTTGGAAAAGGTTAAAATACATAATTTATATTGCAAAAGTAGGGGGCGATTATATATCGCCCCGAACTGCACTTTGCATTTTTCCTTTATTGATTAAGTGCTTATACCGCACTTCGCAAACGGGCGGATAGTTAATCAGCCCCTACTTTTGCTTTATCAATTCTCTTGGTGAGAAATGAATTACACATTAAAGCGGAAGTGCATCACATCGCCGTCTTTTACGATATAGTCTTTGCCTTCCAAGCGCCATTTGCCGGCTTCTTTGGCGCCGTTTTCACCTTTGAATTGAATGAAATCGTCGTAGGCGATCACTTCGGCACGGATAAAGCCTTTTTCAAAATCGGTGTGGATCACGGCGGCGGCTTTTGGGGCGGTGGCGCCGACGGCAACGGTCCAAGCACGCACTTCTTTCACCCCGGCGGTGAAGTAAGTTTGCAGATTTAACAGCGCATAACCGGCACGGATCACCCGGTTTAAGCCCGGTTCTTCAATGCCCAGATCTTGCAAAAATTCGACTTTTTCTTCGTCGTCCAACTCGGCAATTTCCGATTCGATCGCCGCACATACCGGCACCACCACCGCACCTTCGCTGGCGGCAATTTCACGCACGCGATCTAAATACGGGTTATTTTCAAAGCCGTCTTCATTGACGTTGGCGATGTACATTGTCGGTTTCAGGGTTAAGAAGTTGTAGCCTTTAATTGCGTGCAACTCGTCTTTATCTAAATCTACTGAACGGATCATGCCGGCATTTTCCAGCACCGGCAGAATTTTTTCCATAATCGACAATTCGAATTTTGCGTCTTTGTCGCCACCTTTGGCACGCTTGGTTAAACGCTGAATGGCTTTTTCGCAACTGTCCAAATCGGCTAACGCCAGTTCGGTGTTGATGGTGTCGATATCTTCTGCCGGATTGATCTGACCGGCAACGTGCACAATATCGTCGTTCTCAAAACAACGCACCACATGACCGATGGCGTCGGTTTCGCGGATATTGGCTAAGAATTTGTTACCTAAACCTTCGCCTTTGCTCGCACCGGCAACCAGACCGGCGATATCAACGAACTCCATGGTCGTTGGCAGCACCCGTTGCGGATTGACGATTTCCGCCAGCGCATCTAAACGCGGATCCGGCATTGGTACTACACCGGTATTTGGCTCGATGGTGCAAAACGGATAGTTTGCCGCTTCGATGCCGGCTTTTGTCAAAGCGTTAAACAGGGTCGATTTGCCCACATTCGGTAAACCAACGATACCGCACTTAAATCCCATACTATTTTCCTTTTGGTAAAACCGTTAGTGGCAACGGTTAGGGTTAAATTTTAAATCCATTCAAACGATTCATCGCTTTGCTGATTCCGTCGGTCAGCAGAATATCCACATTGATAGCGGCTTCTTCAATCGTTTGTTCGATCAAGTTTAATTCAGTTTTCGGCGGTTTGTTTAAGACATAACCGCTGACCAGATTTTTATCACCGGGGTGTCCGATGCCGATTCGCAAACGGTAGAAATTTTTGTTATTACCCAGATTGGCGATAATGTCTTTCAGTCCGTTGTGCCCACCGTGTCCGCCGCCTTGTTTGATTTTGGCGGTGCCAGGCGGCAGATCCAATTCATCGTGAAGCACCAAGATTTGTTCAGGTTGAATACGATAGAAATTCGCCAACGCCCCAACAGCTTTGCCGCTCAGGTTCATAAAGGTGGTCGGCAGCAAAAACCGCACTTCGTTACCCGCAATTAGCGTGCGTGCGGTTTTGCCGGAAAATTTGCTTTCCGGTGTGAGCGATAGGTTATATTGGCGGCAGAGTTGCTCTAACAGCCATTCCCCAGCGTTATGACGGGTTTGTGCATATTGGCTGCCGGGATTGCCTAAACCAACGATAAGTTTTATTTCGGACACGGTAGTTTCACTGTTTGTGTTAATAACGGATTGCGCTAAAAAATAGGCGCATATTGTATGCGAAAGTGTGGTTTTTCTCAATCGAAACTGAAACCGCACTTTATAACCGTAGCGTAAAATAACAATACAATAAGCAAAGTGCGGTTTATGAGGATTAAGCCTAAAGCGGTTTTAAATCCTTATCCAACAAACGTGATAACAACGCTATGCCGTTTAGCACCCGAAATTCGCCATATTTGGCTTGTTCAAAGTGGGCGGCTTGTCCTTCGGCAAAGAAGAATTGTTGTCCGGGCATTTTTAGACCCCATAGCATATTGTAGTCATTAATACGCAGCTTGATGGCAACATCTGGAAGGCAGTCATGATAATTTTCTGGTAAGGCTTCTTCCAAGCGGCAAAGTGCGGCACTGCCGTCAGCGTTTTGTTTTAACAGTGCGTATAGCTGTGTCGGGCGTTGATCCTGCCATTGTGCGAATTGTGCATAAGCTGCTTGCTCATCCTCTTGGCCAGCCTTGATCGCATCACTCTCGCTATTCTCTTGATCATAAATCGGGTAGGGGTTATCGATATTAAATTCGGCTCTTTTTTCTTGTTGCTGTTTATCAATTTCAGACCGCACTTGCTCTATCAAGTCGTAGTTGAGTTCCATATAATCGCCTTGCATAATCGAGCGCGGATCAATCGGCGCCAAGGCGAGGATCACCGACTTGCCGTTAGTCAGTACATTTTCATATTTTTGAATGCTGTAATTGCCGATAGCCAGTGTCAGCAGCAGGGTGAGCAGCGCAAGTGACGGCGTCAACCAACCGATTTTTCCTTGATAACTTGATTCAGCCGTGGCAACCGCAGTTGCACGACGGTGTTGACGTTGCAAATACAGTGCGGCTAACAGAAACAGAATCGCATTGCCTAGCAATAAGAAAGATTTATACAGCAGCGGCAAATCCAGCCAGTAATAATATTTTGCTAAAAAACCGATCATCGCCAGCAGAACGCAGCTAAACAGCAACCGATTATGATTGAGATAAGCCAGCAACAGCAAACTGAAGCTGACTAAAATGCTTGGTGAGGCGATAAAAGCCAAACCGAAAACTACCAACACTAGGGCAACGATGACCGCACTTCGTGTTTTCAATGGTTGTTGACGGCTGATCCAGAGCTGGATAATCGCCGGTGACAGGCAAATCAGTAACAGGATCAAGGTTGTCCAGTGCCAGTTTTCCACCGTAAACAGCCCATGGGTGAGAATATGGAAAAATTCAGCAAGCGTGTTGGGTGTCGGTAATGGGGCTGCCTCTGTAATCCCTAAGCTGATGTAAATATCCGGTTTGAAGATAAAACCGATATAAACCAGCCAAAATGCCCATGCTGCACTTTGAATATGGGCGTGATAACGGGTTGGGCGCAGGCTCAAGCCGAACAAGATTAAGCTGCCGAGCGCCAACCAATAATCGGCATAATAATCAAACAATAAAGTCCAGAAATCGCCTTGCAGTCCTTGCTCCGGTTGGAATTCATACAGGTAACCGTTTTGCGCACTAAAGGTGTACAATAGGGTAAACAGCAGCAGGATAAGACTGCCGGTTTTAATCCAATTGATCGTAATCAACAGGTAGCACAGCAGGCTGATGATGATCAGTCCGAGCAAATCGCCATTTAGCAGGGAAGGTTGATTGTCCTGGCGGTAGTCCAAGTAATAATTTATCAAATAGTGAAAAACATACAGCCCCAAGCCGATCATCAGTAGCAGACCACTAGCATATTCATTGGCTTTGTGCGAGTAGTAAAGGTATGCGCCAAGCGCAACAAACACCAGCGAAGCGATCAGAAATAGCTTATCCGATTCAAAAATGTCCAGTGTAAATAGAAAGGCAATTGTCAACAATGTGATGATGATTGCCAGTGTGGTAAACAGGATTTGTAGCGGCCACGGCATACCTTGCGCTTGTTGCACATATTGCTTTTTCAAATGAATTCCGAGCACGATGGCGGCGCCAAGGGTGACGAGAATCGCAACAAAAATCCCACTAATCTCAAAATTAGTGATCTTTAAAATAAAAACATCAACGCTGAATAACAGGCAAGCCCAGTAGCCGCTCTGGTTAAACAAATCACGGCGCTGTTGCCGGTAATAATGAAGCATTGGGGCAGCGAGAAACCAGACCAACGGCGCAGTGTTTGGGTTGTTGAGGCAAAGCAAAGTCATACACATGATCAGCACGGTGTTACTGACTTTGGAGCTGATATGCCAATCTTGATCATGCAGCGATTTGCTGAAAACTTCGCTTAGCATCACAAAACCCAGATTGAGCAGCAGCATGAAATATAAAAAATATTCATGCGACCAGAGCAGGTCGGGATACAGCGCTAAACTCAAATTGCTGGTTGCGAGCAGTAATAATGCGGCTGCGGCATTGGGCAGTGCAAGCAGTAACGGGATTTGCAGCAGTGACCATAGTGCAAATAGCTGCCAAGGATCGGCGCCGGTTTGATAAATTTGCCCAATCAGTGCCAACAATGCACCAATCAGCACGGCGGCAATAAAGAAAAAGGTGCTGCTGACGAATTTCAACCGTACTTGCCCGAGTTTACGGTATTCCCGGTAATAAACCCATATTCCGACGACAATGCTGCTGGCGAATAGACCTTGAGTGGCGTACAGTTTGGTGAATTTGCTGAAATAATCCCAATTGGCGGCAATCCAAGTGACCACTCCGCTACTGAGAAAGCCGGCGGCGGTGAGCGTGGTGAGGATCAATAAATACGTTGGCCAAGAGGCAGTAAAGAGAAGTTTATTCTGCATAGTTTCACCTGTTTATTATTGATGAGCCTAATGATAGTAAATTCTTTTGGATTGTTTAACAAGCAATTACTTTTTCGGGGTAATCTTGTTAAGATTGATTCAATTGATTCAATTGATTCAATTGATTCTAGGGCGGAAAAAAGGAAGCGATATGATTAAGGTAGAAGTGTGTGTGGACAATATCGAATCGATTCATACCGCGCAAAAATACGGTGCTGATCGAATCGAGCTGTGTGGCGCGTTGGCATTGGGTGGAATAACGCCGAACTATGGCTTGATCGAACGTGCGCTCGCAGCGGCGCAAATTCCGCTGTATGTTATGATCCGCCCACGTGCAGGGGATTTTCTGTTTAGTGTCGATGAAGTTGGCATGATGCAAAGCGATATTCGATTGGCGAAAAAGTGCGGTGCACAGGGGGTGGTGATTGGCGCATTAACCGAAAAAGCCGATATTGACATAGCGACTTGCCAGCGGTTGATTGACTGTGCCGATGGCTTGGGCGTGACGTTCCACCGTGCCTTTGATCTCTGCCGTGATCCGCAAACCGCACTTGAACAGATTATCGAACTGGGCTGCGAGCGGCTGTTAACCTCCGGACAACAGCAAAGTGCGGTCGCAGGTGTCGATTTGATTCGAGATTTAGTCCGGCAAGCGGATCAACGCATTTCGATTATGCCCGGTGCTGGCGTGAATGCAAGCAATGCACGGCAAATCCTGCAAATTAGCGGTGCACAAGAGCTGCACCTTTCTGCCGGCGGTTATCGCCACAGCGCCATGTTGGTCAACGAAGCGCCAAGCATGGGCAAAGACAGCCGACAAGATCAACAAATCAACATTACCGATGGCAAAAAATTACAGGCAGTGCTAGCGGCGATTAAGCATTAACCAAGCGTAACCAATTTAGCAGGCGACACATTTAGCTGCCCTTTTTGGCTGGCTTTCCATAAATCATATTCGGCTTGTTGATGTAACCAACTTTCAGGGCTGGGGCTGTCTTCCCCCAACCAAATATGTAGGCGCAGTGCCATCTCTGCACTGATTGCGGCTTTGCCATTTAGCAGGCGAGATAAAGTGACACGATTGATGCCTAATTGTTTTGCTGCTTCGGTGACGCTTAATCCCAACTCAGGCAGAATATCGTCACGAATAACTTCAGCGGGATGTGGTGGGTTGTACATAATCATAGTTTTCCTAGTGATAATCTTGGTAGTCAACAATTTCTGCATGACCATTACTTAACTAGAATGTGATACGCCAATTTCCATTTACTTTTACACTCCAATAATCTTGCATTTTTCCGAGTAACGGGTGTAAGCCCCAGCCTGGTAAATTCATATCATTTATTGTCTTAGCACTATCTAAGCGAGCGAGAATCCGGGCAATTTTTTTCGCTTGAGAAGCTTGAATCCCTGATTTGTTTCCGCTTTCAAAAAATAGTTTTAGTCCTTTATGTTTAAAAGAAATAATCATTTTAACCTAATTTATATAATATTGTAGCGTATAGCACTACGGTTTGAAATGGTTTGAATAGTTTCTTGCATTAAATACTTAATTTAAGAAACAACCAATTGTTTTTAAATGAATTTTTTATAAATAAAAAGACTTGTTATATTATTCTACGATCTAGATCGAAAAACAGTCATAGTCCAGCGGATTGTGTTCATTTTAAACGACAACTTAAAATATAAACAAAGATCAATAGACCCTAAGTAATATAAATTTTTGTAGGCTGTTAATCGGTAAGAGGTAATGATGTTCTATCCGGCAAAATTTGATAAAGAGGGTGACGGTTATAATGTCACTTTTCGTGATATTCCCGGAGCGATTACTTGCGGTGATGAT
>NZ_VDHF01000033.1:0-22819 GCF_006228025.1 Testudinibacter crocodili | reverse complement strand
ATCTAGAGCGGAAATATCCACCCGGTTTCTGTTAAATTATTTACTCACCACTTTCAACGGCACCGGAATCATCACTTCAACCGGTTCGCCTTTCAATACGCGATCCGCCGTTGCCACGCCCAATTCGCCGATTTTTTCCGGTTGTTGTGCAATGGTTGCGCCCAATTTTCCGGCTTCCACCGCACGCACAGCATCGTCAGTGCCGTCAAAACCGACGACTAACACCTCTTTTTTCGCTGCTTGCAACGCTCTCAATGCACCCAATGCCATTTCGTCGTTTTGCGCAAACACCGCTTGTACCTCACTTTGGCTCGCTAACAGGTTTTCCATAACATTCAAGCCTTTAGTGCGGTCAAAATCTGCCGGTTGGCTTGCCAGTAACGCAAAGCCGTTCGCTTCGACCGCTTGTGCAAAGCCTTCGCCACGCTCACGCGCCGCTGATGTACCTGCAATACCTTCCAGTTGGATCACTTTGGCTTCCTTGCCCAGCTTTTCTGCGATGAAATCCCCAGCCAGTTTGCCGCCGGCAACATTATCAGAAGCGATATGGCTGACCACCTCACCTTTGGCTGCACCGCGATCCAAAGTGATCACAGGCACGCCTTGTTTGTTGGCACGCATCACCGCATTGGCGACCGCTTCAGAATCGGTCGGGTTAATCAGCAACACTTTGGCGCCGCGCACCAGCAAATCTTCCACATTGGCAAGCTCTTTCGCCGGATCGTTTTGCGAGTCCAGCACCACCAAATTGTAGCCCAATTTGTCCGCCTCTTTTTGCGCGCCGTCTTTTAGGCTCACGAAAAACGGATTGTCTAAGGTTGAAACCGCCAACGCAAGCGTTTCTTTCGCCAAGGCAGAACCGCTGACCGCCAAACTCATGATTAATGCCGATGCGACTGTGGTTAATTTTTTCATACTGTTTCCTCGTTGTTAAACGTTAAAGGTGAATTAAACCGCACTTTACAGTGCTTATATTATGACTACAATTTATGACTTAAGGCTTTTGTTACCCAAGTAGTTATCCGCCAATACCGCAATCAGAATAACCACCGCTTTTGCTATCATCTGATAGTAAGATGAAATATCTAAAATATTGAGCGCATTATTCAAGAAGCCGATAATCAACGCCCCGATTAACGTTCCCATTACACGCCCTTTGCCGCCCATCAAACTGGTGCCGCCCACAACCACTGCCGCAATCGCATCCAGTTCATAACTGACCCCCGCGGTCGGTTGTGCCGATGATAAACGCGAGGTGACGATCAACCCTGCCAATGCCGCCAGCATTCCACTGGCGGCAAACACGAACAGTTTGATTTTGGTGACATTAATACCAGACAATTTGGTCGCCGCTTCGTTGCCGCCCAGTGCATAAATGTAACGCCCCATGCGGGTGTGCTGTAAAATGTACCACGCCAGCGCAAACACCAATGCCATAATCCAAATCGGCACTGGAATACCGAACAAATAGCCGGTGCCAATCCACGCAAATTGATCAGCGCTGTCGGAAAAACCGGTGCTGATCGGGCGACCGTCGGTATAGACCATGGTGACCCCGCGCAACAACGTCATGGTGACCAACGTGGCGATAAACGCCTGCACTTTGCCTTTGGCGACAATCAAACCACTGATACCGCCGAGTAGCATACCGGCAATCAGCACCACCGGTACCACGATAAAAATTGAGATATCCAAGCCGACCATGGTGGCGGCAAATGCACCGGTCAGCGCCAGCACTGAACCGACCGAGAGATCGATGCCGGCAATCAGAATCACAAAGGTCATCCCGACCGCAATAATCGCATTGACCGAAGTTTGACGCAGAATGTTCAACACGTTATCCATGCTGAAGAAATTGGGATTCAGCAGCGAAACGATAAACACCAATACCAGTAGCGCAATAATCGAACGTTGTTCGATCAAAAATCCTTTCAAATTAAAAGCTGTTTTTTTTGTTGTTGTGACCATTTTTCTGTTTACCTCAAATCAGTTGTGACCGTTTTTGCCGATTGCCGCCGCCAGTAGCTGCTCTTGTGTCGCCTCGCCACGCATAAATTCGCCGCTTATTTCGCCCTCGTGCATCACCAAAATCCGATCGCTCATACCCAACACTTCCGGCATTTCTGAAGAGACCAAAATAATGCTCAGCCCTTCGTTTTTAAATTTATTGATCAATTGATAGATCTCTTTTTTCGCCCCGACATCGACGCCGCGAGTCGGCTCGTCCAGAATCAGCACCTGCGGACGGGTCATCAAGCCTTTGGCAATCGCCACTTTTTGCTGATTACCGCCGGACAGCAGCCCGATCTGTTGATCACGGCTTGGGGTTTTGATATTGAACAACAGGATAAAATCATCGACCGCCAAGCGTTCTGCGCCTTTTTGGATATAGCCGTATTGGGAAAAATGCTGAAGTGCGGTCAGGGTCATGTTCTCTTTCACCGACATCCCCAACACCAAGCCATCGCCTTTGCGATCTTCGGAGATGTACACAATCCCGTTTTGCAAGCCGTCTTGTTCGCTGCGATTTTCAACGAGTTTGCCGTTCAACCGCACTTCGCCTGCGGTTTTCGGCAATGCGCCGTAGATCACTTTCATCAATTCGCTTCTGCCAGCCCCCATCAAACCGGAAACACCCAGAATTTCGCCTGCATACAGCGTAAAATTGACATTGTGTACGCCACTGCCGGACAGATTGCTGACCGTCAAGCGTGTTCCGCCACGGACTTTTTCCAAATGCGGGTAGTATTCGTCCAAGCGGCGACCGACCATCATTTCGATTAGACGGTCTTCATTCAGCTCCGCCACCGCACTTTCGCCGATAAACTCACCGTCACGCAGCACCGTCACATCATCGCAAATCTCAAAAATCTCCTTGATCCGATGCGAAATATAGACAATACCGCAGCCTTCGGCAGTCAATTCACGAATAATCTTAAACAGCGACTCGGTTTCGGTGTCGGTCAACGCATCGGTCGGTTCATCCATAATAATCACGCGCGATTTAAAACTGATCGCTTTGGCAATTTCCACCATTTGCAGTTCGCCGATCGACAGCTCGCCAGCCAGCGTGCGGCTGCTGTGTTTCACGCCCAGTTTCGCCAGCAATTTATCCGCTTCGCGGTACATCGTCGCCCAGTCAATACCGCCAAAACGGTTGAGAAACTCACGTCCCAAGAAAATATTTTCCGCAATCGTCAAATTGTTAATCAGGTTCAATTCTTGATGGATAATGCTGATTCCCGCCTCTTGCGACGCTTTCGGCCCCTTAAATGCTACCGCATTGCCCAGATATTCAATCGTGCCTTGATCTTTGCTGTAGATGCCGGTCAACACTTTCATCAGGGTCGATTTGCCAGCGCCGTTTTCGCCCATCAACGCCATCACCCGCCCGGCATAGACATTCAGACAAGCGTTGCTCAACGCTTTCACGCCGGGAAAAGATTTATCAATGCCTTGTATGCGTAATAAGGTTTGCGCTTGCATTCAGTGTCCCCTTAAAACGGCACGCCGGAATACAGAATCACATTGGCATAAGGCGTGCATTCGCCGCTGCGTACAATGCCTTTTGATTGGCAACTCAACGCTTTAAACTCTTCGTGGCTGACATAATCCAGCGCAATTTTGTTGCCTTGTTGCTGTTCCAGTTGTTTTAGCTGCTGTAATACCGCTTGATGCACTTCTGGATTTTGGCTTTCAATCTCCTCTGCCAGCACCGCACTTTCGACGAATAATTCTTGGGTCACCACTGCCACCGTTTGCACAAAGTGCGGTACGCCGGCAGTCAGGGCTAAATCGACCCGCTCCGTTTCCCGTGGAATCGGCAAACCGGCATCGCAAATTGTTAAGCTATCGGTATGCCCTAAGGTGGCGATCAAATGCGACAGTTGCGCATTTAAAAGTGCGGTTTTCTTCATCTGGTATCCTTAATTTTCTTTTCTGCACTTTTCATCGAAACGTTTCGATGAGATTTGCGAGCATTCTAGGCAGGAAAAACCGAAATGAAAACCGGCTTTATTGTAATTTGTGAGATCGATCAGGTTTTGCAGACAAAAAACCATCTGATTACAAAGTAAATTCAGATATATTGTTCGCAACATGGATTTATCTATATCTTTTAAATGGTATTTTTAGAGCTAATCAACATAAGGAGCTTGATATGTCCGTCAAAGATTTTTTCATATTTGATAAATTGATCACCCCAAAAATTATCACCATTATTTATTGGATTCTGATGATTGTTTCTATCATCAGCGGTTTAGAGACACTCGTTGTCATGAGTTACTATAGTATGTTAACCGGCATTATTTATGGGGGATTAATCATTATTCTGGGCATATTGTTTGCCAGAATGTTTTGTGAGCTTATCTTGGTGATATTCAAAATCAATACCAATTTAGAAAAATTATCCGACAGCGACCTACGGTCGCAATCGGTTAAGCATTGATGAGAGGCTTTGCCTCTCTGAAGCAGCCGCAAAGCGGCTGATCTATGCGTAACCTAGTACAGCTTTGCCGTGCTAGGCTAAAAGGATTAGTTTTAGCTCAAATAATATACTTAAAAGATCAACAGACCCTAAATAACAGCCTATCGCTTAAAATAGGTTGAGTTTTTAATTCGACCTATTTTGATAGCGCTGCTGCAAGCGCACTTTTAGCGCTGGATTCGGGCAAGTTTGGATAAGGTCGGCAAGCTGTTGCCAATCTTGTGCGGAAAATTGCTGATAAACCTGTTGGATCAGCTGCGCTTTGACCGCACTTTCCACAAAGGCACACTCTAAAGCACACAAGCTGATGTCAAGCAGCTCTGCGCGGCAGAAGCCAAATTGCTGTGCCGCAATCCGATACTCTTTTTCAATATCAGTGCCGAATAGCCCGGCATCATCGGTGTTGATGCAGACCCGCACCCCGGCATCATACAATTTACGCAACGGATGCTCGGCAAGCGAAGCCTGCAATTCTGGCACTAAAATGCGGTTGCTGCTGGGGGAAATTTCTAAGGTAATTTGCTGTTCAATCAATAAATTGATTAATTCAGCATCCTGAATCGAGGCAATGCCATGACCGATTCTGACCGCACCGCACTGGATCGCCTGCCGCACACTTTCTGCGCCACAAATTTCACCGGCGTGATAGGATTTCGGCAGCGGAATATCGGCAACCAACTGATGTAATTCGGCAAAATCGGTGAATTTGCCGGCTTTTTCGTTGCCGGCGATATTAAATCCGGTCACTGAGGCGCGCGGATGTTGCGCAATAAATTCGGCGCTTGCCAGCATATCGCGGTACGGCAGATGGCGTACGCCACAGGCATGCAAACGGGTTTCGGTGCCATACTCTGAGCGCACTTCGGCAATCGCTTGTTCAATGCCTTGCATAATTTGGTGGTAACGCTGTGCCGACCAAGCGGTGTTGCCGTGTTCGTCAATGCTGGTGCACATATGGAAGGCGGAGGTGATCAACTCGCAGTAAATCAATCCCTGTTTGGCATTGCGGCTGAGGTAGTCTTTGGTGACCCAATAGTAATCTTGTGCATCACGCACCAGATCGGCGACGGTATCATAAGTTTTCACAAACTCGCGAAAATCTGATTCATCATAACGATAGCGCCCGTTTGGGAAATCCTGCGCATCATATTCATCCGTCTGATATAAAAAATCAGGCGGCAACCGCACTTGGTATTTTTCCGCCAGTTGCAATGCCAAGTGCGGTGCGACTGAGCCTTCGATATGTTCGTGCAGCACCACTTTGGGTAAAGTGCGGTTGAAAAGTGCGGTCATAGTAGAATCCTCGACAATCAAAAATATTGGGCTGATTTTAGTGATTATCGTTGAAAAAGCAAGCTATCGTTCGGATAGCTTCGCTTAGCGCAGGATTACAACGGGCTTTCAATCTGTAACTGTTCACAAAGGGTGCTGATCGACAGCAGCAGATAAGAACGCAGGATTTTTTCGCTGCGTAGGGTTTTGACTTGCAGCAACAGCGAATCTTTGTTGTCTTGCACGCCCGATGCCGTCAATTGCAGCTCTTTTTCCAATTTTAGCAACATCGCTTTGTCTTGCACCGAATGCAATTGCTGCAAAAACTCTAGCGTTAACGCCGATGACAGCGCATATTCCTGGCTTTCGTTATTTAACCGCACTTTTAAAGCCAGATAGTGTTCGATATCATGGAAAGTTGCGGTTTCCAACACGCCTAACCCGAGCAGCACTTTAAGCCGCACGTTTAACTCCGCTAGCGGACCGTGGCTTCCAAGCAAAGAATCCACGACGGATTTCACCGCAAAATCCGTTTTGCGGAAAACCCGTTGCATCAGTTGATCTACGTCGTGATCAAAAATATTCACGGCAGCGGTGACCAAGCCCCGTAGTGTGGGAATATCTTGTAGCTGCTCGTAAACAGACTGTTCTTGCGACGGGAACATAGGGTTAAATAATCGATCCTTGATTTAGTTTAATTGTTGGTAATCAGCGACAATCGCCGCAACTACCGCACTTTCGCCTAAGCCGGTGTAATGCTGCACGGCTTGCCGTACGCCATTATCCGCAATATACGTTTGCAATTCAACTGCTTGTGGATCAGTTTCGTTACGATAATGCAGTGCGGCAGCAACCGCTTTCACCAGCGTATTGTGCGGCAATCCATATTCAATCGTGCCGTTCAACGGTTTGATCAAGCGATCATTCGGGCTGAGTTTACGGATCGGCTCGCGCCCGACCCGATCAACATCGTCCGGCAGATATGGATTGGCAAAGCGTTTCAGGATTTTTTCGATATAGGCGAAATGTTTCTCTTGCTCGAAACCATAACGTTTAATCAGCACCGCGCCGCTCTCCTGCATCACTGAGCGTACTTGCTGTTTAATTGCTTCGTCTTCAATCGCTTCACGGATTAAATGATGTCCGCTTAATTTGCCTAAATAGGCGGTGACCGCATGTCCGGTGTTTAAGGTGAACAGCTTGCGCTCGACAAACGCCATCAGATTATCGGTCAGTTCCATACCGTTAATTTTGGGAATATCGCCTTTGAATTGGGTTTGATCAACAATCCATTCGCTGAACGCTTCTACCGTCACCAACAATGGATTCTCAGCATTTGGTGCCACCGGCGGCACGATGCGATCCACCGCTGAATCGACAAAACCGATATATTGCTCCAGTGCGCTATGGTAATCCGGGTTCAGATGTGACCGCACTTTTTCTTTTAAGAACGTGGTACCTCGCACCATATTCTCACAGGCGATAATGTTCAAATACTTTGTATTGCCCGCGGCAAAACGCATTTCCAAGGCTTTGGCTAGTGTAGCAGAAATAATCGTCAACACATTTGGACCGACCGCCGTTGTCACTAAATCCACTTGATTGAATTTTTCGATAATTTGTGCGCTATTTTTGGAATTGATGCCATCAACCGGTGCGACTTGTTCAATGTTGCTTTGCTGCTCGCTGACAATTTTCACGTCGTAGGCTTGTTGCTGGTTCAGCAGATCAATCACTGTGTCGTTGACGTCGGCAAAGGTGACATGAATGCCAGAATCGGACAGCAGTTTTCCGATAAATCCACGTCCAATATTGCCAGCACCAAAATGTAATGCTTTCATAGTATCTCTTCTCCAAATAATTAGAGGGGTTTCCCCCTCTATTGTTGTTACTTCAATAAGGCTAAAACTTGTTCCACATCGGTAGTGGTGGTCAGCAGTTCGATAGATTCTTCGCTGTCCAACGCACTGGTGATCGAAGTCACCACTGCAATATGTTCATTATTTTTCGCCGCAATCCCGATCACCAATTTGGCAACGCCGTCTTCGTCGTCGGTGAACTGCACGCCGTCAGGATATTGACAGAACACGATGCCGGTCTTAATCACTTCGTCTTTGGCTTCAATTGTGCCGTGCGGTACCGCCACACCTTCACCCAAATAAGTTGAAACCAGTTTTTCACGTTCGAACATTGCCGGAACGTAATCCGGTTTGGCAAACCCGGCTTTCACCAACTGCTCGCCAGCAAAACGAATGGCATCTTCTTTGGTGGCAGCAGTTAAGCCTAAGAAAATTTGCTCTTTTTGCAGTTTGAAAGCAGACGGTTGTTCAACTGCCGCCACTGGTTCGACACCCGCTTGCGCAGCGCCGGATTTATCAATAATGTCACTAACCAAGCTATCGTAGAATGGATTATCCAAGAAATTGGTTAAGGATAAATGGGTTGCTTCCGGCACTTGTTGTTTAGCGCGCAAGGTCAAATCTTGGTGGGTGATCACTAAGCGTGCCTCCGCCGGCAAATCATTGATCGCACAGTTGACCACGCGGATATCCAACCCTGCACTCTGCACTTTTTTGCGCAGCATGCTGGCACCCATCGCACTGGAACCCATACCGGCATCACAAGACACATAAATGGTTTGCAAGCTGCTGTAGTCGCTACCGCTCAATTCGGTTTTACCGCTGCCCATTTTCATCGCTTTCATTTGCGATGTTGCGTCTTCCAAAGAGACCGCTTCGCCTACTTGTTTATCGGTTTTCAGCAAGAAAGAAGCAACAGCAAACGAGGTGGCACAAGAAGCAATAACCGAGGTGATCACGCCAACAAAAGCGGGTGGTGGCGTCATCAGCAATACGGCAAAGATTGAGCCCGGTGAAGCTGGCGCACGTAAACCTGCATTAAACAACACTAACGTCAACACGCCGACCATACCACCGGCGATTACCGCTAAAATTAAGCGTGGCTTCATCAGGATATAAGGGAAATAGATTTCGTGAATGCCGCCAAAAAAGTGGATAATTGCAGCACCACCGGCGGTTTGCTTCGCACTGCCACGCCCAAAGAAAATATAAGCTAATAAAATCCCTAAACCTGGACCTGGGTTAGCTTCAATCAGGAAGAAAATGGACTGACCAAATTCTGTTGATTGTTGCACGCCCAACGGAGTAAAGATGCCGTGGTTAATCGCATTGTTCAAAAATAGTACTTTTGCCGGTTCGACAAAAATTGAGGTTAATGGCAACAGCCCGGCATTAACCAAAACATCGACCCCTGCCGCCAATGTAACGGAAAGTGCTTTCACCGCCGGTCCAATCAGCACCAATGCCAGCAGCGCACACAGCATACCGATAATCCCGGCAGAGAAGTTATTGACCAACATCTCAAAACCGCTCTTTATTTTACCGTCAACCCATCTATCGAATTTCTTGATCGCATAACCGCCCAACGGTCCGGCAATCATGGCGCCTAAGAACATCGGAATATCAGAACCGACGATCACCCCCATGGTGGTAATCGCACCAACCACCGCCCCACGATCGCCGCCAATCAATTTACCACCGGTATAGCCGATCAGTAACGGCAGCAAATAGGTGATCATCGGACCAACCAACGCCCCTAAGGTTTCATTCGGAACCCAACCGGTCGGAATAAAAAGTGCGGTAATAAAACCCCACGCAATAAATGCCCCAATATTCGGCATCACCATATTTGACAGAAAGCGACCAAAATTTTGGACTTTCACTTTTACATTAGCAGATAACATTGTTCACCTCAGCGTTAGGTTAAAGGTCTTTTAACGGGACGTTCAAACGTACATAAAAAGTACGATATTGACAATGGTGGAAAATTAGCATGCTTAGTATAGAAAGCGAAATTTTATCGATTTAATTTGTGATTGACATCACATTAAATATTTATAAATAGATTTCAATAATGTGATATGGATCACATTTATTTCCAAGTTGATAAGTAAGTGTGACATATATCACATAAAAGTGCGGTCAATTGCCTTTGTCTACTATGCCCCTTTGGTTAGTAATGGGCTGCCACACCGCACTTCATAAGTTCAGCTAAAAAGCCGCTTGATAACATCAATAATCAAATTGCATTTCGGCACCACCGAACTGATCTGCATGTATTCGGTTTTCATATGCATATTGCCGCCGGTCGGTCCCAAGCCATCAATCGTCGGACAACCGGCGGAAGAGGCGATATTACCGTCACTAACACCACCAGCATCAACCCATTTAATCTGCATATTGTGCACTGCACCCACTTCGGCAAACAGCTGCTTGATTTTCGGTAAGTTGACTTCATCAATCATCGGTGCTTCGTGATTCACCAACCGCTTTTCATAGCGAACCCCGTCCTGCAACGGATTTTCCAACACCTGCGCCAGCCGTTGCTCAAAAAACGCAACCGAAGCAGGCAATCTGTAGCGCATTTCGATAGTAAGCGCTGCGAAATCCGGCACAATGTTTTGCGCTACTCCACCGTTGGTGATAATACAGTTAAAGGTGTGTCCGGCACTAAAATCATTCAGTTTTGAAAATTCCAGCACAAGATTGGCGGCTTCCACCAGCGCTGAGCGTCCTCGCTCCGGATTATTGCCGGCGTGTGCCGCCAGCCCGTGAAAATCGATCGCGTAGGTGATCACCCCTTTACGGGTCGCCACCATCGAACCGTCTTCCCTTGCTGGCTCCATCACAAAGCAGTAAGCGGATTTACGAGCGTATTCACGGATACTCTCTTTGGCGTACAACGATCCGATCTCTTCGTGCGAATTCAGATATAGCCCGACGTTCAATTTATTCAAATCCAGCGCTTTGATCACATAAAGCGCCATTAATGCGCCAGCTTTATCGTCGATCACGCCCAGTGCATTAATGCGATCATCCTGTTGGCAAAAAGGCGCTTGTGCCAACGTACCGACCGGAAACACCGTATCCATATGGGCGATAAACAAAATATCGAAATGCTCCGCCTCAAGGTTGTTGCTGATAAACAACCCTTCCGCTACCGTATCACTTTGCATAGCGACCTTTTGATACGCTAGCTGTTGCACTTTCGCTTTGGCGATAAACCAATCGGCAACTTGATTGATTCCCTCGATATGGTGCGACGGACTTTCAATCTCGGTCAACTGTTTCAGTTCGTCTAAAAATAGCGGTAGCTCTTCGTGTTGCATACTTACTACCTCCGTTAAACAAAGAAACTCATCAACAACATCGCAAGATAGGCATTAATGATACAAATGCCGAACAACACCAAATAGTGTTTTCCCGGTACCCCTAATACACCAAGAATCCGCCCCATATACTGCACCGTCGAGCCGACTAGCGCCATGCCGGGTAATAAAACTGCAATATCTTGCGCATTCAACACCCCTTCTTGTACTAAGGCAACCAATACGCCGGCAGCACCACCCCAACTTAAAAAAGCCGCCATAATAACCGCGATCGCTTCGCCCGGCAGTCCCAAAGGGAGCATAATAAAGCCCAAATATTCACCGATCAGTTTGAGCAATCCCGAAGCATTTAAAATATAAATAATCACAAACGCCATTAATACATTCGGTATGGTGTTAGTGACCGCAATATTCCAACCTTTTCTGGCACCATCGATGAAAATATCGGTAATAAGTTTATTTTGGTTGCTTGTCTGGCTCATCACTATTCCTCATCTTCTTTAACAAATTTTTTCACATATAACCGCATTAAATTTGCTCCAAAAATTTTGAACACAAAAATAATCCCTAAGCACATGGCAATGGAAACCGGCGCTACCTGTCCGGCTTTATCAGGAATCAGCAGCACCGGCGCAAACGAAGATAAAAAATTGGTGAGTAACGCTCCGGCACTAAATTGAAACGCCGCAAAAATCAGTAATTCTTTATGAGTGATTTCTTTTTCTTCGCGTAAAAATTTGGTGGTCGAACTGCCGGCATCGGTGCTTTGCGTACTGGCAATCAAAGAAATCGAGCAGTTGCCGGGTATTCCCATCACCGGTTTCAAAATCGGATTCAACCATTTTGATGCCGCCGACAGCGCACCGTAATGCTCGAATACCGCCACAAAACCAAGTGCCAACATCACACTGGGAACCAAAGTCAGCGCAAATAGAAAACCACCTTTGGCACTGATCCCACCACTGGTTTTTAACCAATCAGGAAATTGTCCGGTCAATTTACTGAAATCAAAAATTCCACCAATAAAATCCTTGGCAAAGCCGCCAAAAAATATAATTGCCAAAATTAATGAAATTGTGCCGACAATCAATTTTTTCATACTATTTTCTGACATACACCCTCCTTCAACGGTTATAAATTACTTTTACTCTAGTCATATCAAGCTGCGAATACAATCAACAAAGTGTATTTTTGCTGGCTATCTCATAGTTTTATCGACTATTTGCCAAAATAGAGCCAACATCACAAAAATAAACTAAATCACTCTTTTTTCAGCTTGTTATAAATTTGCGTTAGATCAAAGAAACTGCAAATCGATACATACAAAATAATTTGTAAAATCAATCAATTAAGTTATAAATCTACGATAATTACACCTAAAGAGGTAGTGAAATATTCTCGGATAGTTATCACTAATCAATCACTTATGTTAAAATCTGGCTTCATTTTTAAGGAGTATTTATAAGTTTGCGCCATGTTTGAAAAAAACCGACTGACACTACACAATTTAAGTTGCCAACGCGGCGAAAAACGCTTGTTTGCTGCGTTTTCTGCTGTCTTCGAGAGCGGGCAATTTGTGCAGTTGGAAGGACATAACGGTATTGGAAAAACCAGTCTATTGCGGATTTTAACCACACTTTCACAGCCGTTATCGGGAGAAGTGCGGTGGAACGAGTTGGATATTTTCAAAGCTCGCGACAGCTATTTGGCACAACTGTTGTATTTAGGGCATGCCAGTGGCGTGAAAAGTGAGTTGACCCCTTACCAAAATCTAAAATTTTATCAACAGATCAGCCCATGCAAAGCTGGTGAAGACGTTATTTGGCAAGCGTTGGCGCAAGTCGGGCTGTGTGGTTATGAGGAAAGTGCGGTCTATCGCCTGTCTGCCGGGCAACAAAAACGAGTGGCACTGGCACGTTTATGGCTGAGCCAAGCGCCATTGTGGATTTTAGATGAGCCGTTTACAGCGATCGACAAACAAGGACAACAGCAGCTGACCGCACTTTTTGAACAGCACTGCCAGCAAGGGGGAATCGTGATCTTGACCAGCCATCAAGCGATTGAAAGCAAGCGGTTACTACGATTGTCAATGCAGCCCTTTAAAAGTCGTTTTCAAGACTGACGTGGTCAATCAGAGTAGAAAGGATAATCTCGAATGATTTTTTTCCCTATCATCAAACGTGAATTAAAAATAGCTTGGCAAAAAAAGAGCGAGCTGTTGAATCCGTTATGGTTTTTTCTGCTGGTGATCACCCTGTTTCCACTGTTAATCGGCCCGGAACCAACGTTGCTGACCCGCATTGCCCCGGGCATTGTTTGGGTCGCGGCACTGCTGTCGGCATTATTGGCGTTTGAACGGCTGTTTGCCGATGATTTTCGTGATGGTTCGTTGGAGCAACTGATGCTGCTGGCATACCCTTTGCCGCTGACCATGTTGGCAAAAGTCTGCGCCCATTGGCTGCTGACCGCAGTTCCGTTGATTCTGCTCTCGCCGATTGCTGCGTTGCTGCTGTCATTGGAACCGACGGTTTGGTGGGCGCTGATTTTAACCCTGCTACTTGGCACGCCAACCTTGAGTGCCATTGGTGCTATCGGTGTGGCGTTGACAGTCGCACTGCGCAAAGGCGGCGTCTTGTTGAGTTTATTAGTAGTACCGTTAATTATTCCGGTATTGATTTTTTCCGCCTCAATTTTAGATGCGGCACAACTACAGCTTGATTACAGCGGACAGCTGGCTATTTTAGGTGCGATAATGGCACTGAGTGTCAGTCTGGCACCTTTTGCCATCGCAGCAGCACTGCGTATCAGCCTTGATTAAATTTAAAGTGAATAAAATGGAGTGAAATAGAGCATGTGGAAATGGTTACACCCTTACGCTAAAGCCGAAACCCAATACCGCATCTGCGGCAACATTGCGCCCTATGCCGGGGTGCTCGCCCTGTTATTGCTGAGTGTTGCGTGGGTTTGGGGCTTAGCATTTGCGCCAGCCGACTATCAGCAAGGCAATGGCTTTCGAATGATTTATGTGCACGTTCCAACCTCAATTTGGTCGATGGGTATTTATGCTTCCATGGCTGTTGCCGCTGCAATTGGTTTGATTTGGCAGATTCGTCACGCCTATCTCTCGATGGTCGCCATGGCGCCGATTGGGGCGGTATTAACCTTTCTTTCCCTTGCTACCGGTGCGATTTGGGGCAAGCCGATGTGGGGAACGTGGTGGGTTTGGGACGCCCGTCTAACTGCCTCATTAATTCTATTTTTCTTATATCTCGGCATCTTAGCGTTGTATTCTGCCTTTCAGGATCGTCGCAGCGCCGCCAAAGCAGCTGCAGTCTTGACGTTGGTCGGGGTGGTAAACCTGCCAATTATCCACTTTTCGGTCGAGTGGTGGAACACTCTGCATCAAGGCGCCACCATCACCAAATTTGAAAAGCCCTCAATGGCAACGTCAATGTTGATTCCGTTGCTGCTTTCTATTTTAGGTTTTCTGTTTTTATCTTTATGGCTAACCCTGATCCGCTATCGCAATGTTTTATTACAAGAAGAGCAAAAGCGCCCTTGGGTGCAGGCTTTGGCTAATCAATTTATTGGAGGGAAAAAATGACCCCGTTTTTCCAAACTTGGCAAGATTTTTTGAATATGGGCGGCTACGGTTTTTATGTGTGGCTCTGTTATGGCGTTTCACTGTTGGCACTGGTGATATTAAGTGCGGTCAGCCTGAATGACAAAAAACGCTTACTGACACAAATTGCCAAAGAGCAAGCACGCCAGCAACGAATTCAACAAACTCAACAAGGAGAACAGCAATGAATCCAAGACGCAAATCTCGCCTGAGTCTATTACTGTTAGCGTTGCTCGGTGTTTCGATTGCCGTTGGTTTGATGCTGTATGCGCTGCGACAAAATATCGATCTCTTTTATACCCCGACCGAAGTGATTTACGGCAAAGATCATAAAAGCGACACCAAACCACAACCGGGACAACGTTTGCGAATCGGTGGCATGGTGGTCGAAGGTACTGTGGTGCGCGATCCAAATAGTCTGAAAGTGCGGTTTGATCTCAATGACATAGGTCCCTCCGTGACGGTGGAATACGAAGGCATTTTGCCGGATCTGTTCCGTGAAGGGCAAGGCATTGTGGCGCAAGGGGTGCTGATTGATGAAAAAACCCTAAAAGCCCATGAAGTATTGGCAAAACACGACGAAAATTATGTGCCACCGGAGCTGGAAAGCCAAATGCAGAAAGTTCATCAACCGATGGGTGTTTCTGCAGCAGATTTGAAAAACGTTTCGGAAAAAGACCAGCAAAATATGGATAAATTTCAACAGCATTTGCAACAAACCATCGACGCCAATAAAGCTGAGGCAACCAAATGATCGCTGAACTAGGAAATTATACGCTGGCATTGTCTTTGGCACTCGCCGTGCTGTTGACCGTGTTGCCGGCTTACGGCTGTCGCAACAATAATGCAACGCTAATGTCACTGGCAAAACCAATGACATTCAGCCTGTTTTTCTGCCTGACGTTCTCTTTTGCGGCACTGGCGTATCTGTTTGCGATAAACGACTTCAGCGTTCAGTACATTGTTAACAATTCAAACACCACATTGCCACTGCATTATCGGTTGTCTGCTGTTTGGGGCTCACACGAGGGCTCGTTGCTATTGTGGATCTGGCTACTGTCACTGTGGGCGGCAGCGGTCGCCATTTTTAGCAAAAGCCTGCCACAAGAAGCGATCGCACGCGTGCTATCGGTGATGGGCTTGATCAGCATCGGTTTTTTGGTGTTTATTATTTTTACCTCCAACCCGTTTGACCGCACTTTCCCGGATTTTCCGGTCGATGGCCGTGAATTGAATCCGTTGTTGCAAGACGTTGGCTTGATCTTCCACCCGCCACTATTGTACATGGGCTATGTTGGTTTTTCAGTGGCATTCGCCTTTGCCATCGCCGCCTTACTCGGCGGCACATTAGACACCGCTTGGGCACGCTGGTCACGCCCGTGGACACTGGCGGCATGGCTGTTTTTAACCCTTGGGATCGTACTCGGCTCTTGGTGGGCATATTACGAGTTGGGCTGGGGCGGTTGGTGGTTCTGGGATCCGGTCGAAAACGCCTCGTTGATGCCATGGATTGCCGGCACAGCGCTGATTCACTCTTTAGCCGTCACTGAAAAACGGGGTAGTTTCAAAGCGTGGACAGTATTATTGGCGATTTTGGCATTTTCGCTGTGTTTGCTCGGCACATTTTTAGTCCGTTCCGGCATCTTGGTTTCAGTGCACGCCTTTGCGTCTGATCCAACCAGAGGATTATATATTCTCGCTTATCTGGTGGTGGTCATCGGTGGCTCACTGGCGTTGTATGCCGTTAAAGGGCATCAAATCCGTTCGACCACTCACTACGAACGCTACTCGCGTGAAAGCCTGCTGCTGCTCAACAATGTGTTTTTGATGACCGCGCTTTCGATAGTACTCATCGGTACGCTGTTGCCGCTAGTCCATAAACAATTAGGCTTAGGCTCAATCTCGGTCGGTGCGCCGTTTTTCGATCAAATGTTTTTAATTTTGATGGTGCCGTTTTCGTTTATTCTCGGCATCGGTCCACTGGTCAAATGGCGACGCGATCAAGTCAGCGCTATTCGCAAGCCCGTGATAATCAGTCTGGTTGTCATGGCCATCTGCGGTTTCGCATTACCGCACTTTTTATTTGACCGCATCACCACAACCGCCGTGTTGGGGGTGATGATGGCAAGCCTGATCTTACTGCTCAGCTTATACGAAATGCAGCAACGAGCCACTCACCGTCACAGCTTTATTAAAGGCTTAAGCAAGCTTTCTCGTTCCCATTGGGGCATGATTGCCGCCCATGTGGGGGTAGCGATGACGGTATTCGGCATTGCCTTCAGCCAAAATTACAGCGTTGAACGTGATGTTCGCATGAATAGCGGCGACAGTGCGCAAATTGCCGATTACCGTTTCGTGTTTCAAGGTGTCACGCCACATAACGGCGCCAACTACGAAGGTGTGAAAGCCCAAATCGAAGTGTTCAAGCACGACAAACTGCAAACTATTTTGCACGCAGAAAAACGCTTTTACACTGTCAGTCGTATGAGCATGACTGAAGCGTCGATCGACTGGGGTTTCAGCCGTGATATTTATGTGGCGCTTGGCGAGCGACTGGACGATGGTGCTTGGGCGGTGCGCTTATATTACAAACCGTTTATCCGTTGGATCTGGATTGGCGGACTGTTTATGGCTCTCGGCGGCTTGTTGTCAATGCTGGATCGCCGTTACCGTTTGAGCAAAATTGCACAGCAGAACACCAAGCGAGGAGATGTCTATGAATAATAAAAAACTGTTTTTGCCACTGTTAGCGTTTTTGGGGCTGGTGCTGGTGTTTGCTTGGCAACTGGTGCGCAATTCTGCCGGTGACGATCCGAAAATATTGGAATCTGCACTGGTCGGCAAACCCGTACCGCACTTTGAACTGCCATCTCTACAAGACGGTGAACAACCACTTACTGAGGTGATTTTTCAGCAAGATAAGCCATTGCTGCTAAATGTCTGGGCAACTTGGTGTCCAACCTGCTATGCCGAACACCAATATTTGAACCAACTCGCCAAGCAAAATATCACTATTGTCGGTATTAATTATAAAGATGATCCGAGCAAAGCCGCCCAATGGCTAAAAAATTTAGGCAATCCGTATCAACAGAATATTTTGGATCAAAAAGGCATGCTCGGCTTAGATTTGGGCGTTTACGGTGCGCCGGAAACGTTTCTGATCGATTGCCAAGGGGTAATTCGCTACCGCTATGCCGGCGATATGAACGAAACCGTTTGGCAAGAGAAGTTCAAGTCGCTGTTTGAAAAAATTCAGCGCGAGGAGAGCGCATGCAAAAGCTAATCGTTTTATTCGTTTTTTTGTTCAGCCTGCCGATTTTCGCTGCGATCGATAGTTATGAGTTCAGCTCACCGCAACAAGAGCAGACTTATCAACAACTGACTCAGCAACTGCGCTGTCCGCAATGTCAAAATAATAATATTGCAGACTCGAATGCCACAATCTCAACCGATATGCGGGCTAAGGTTTACGAATTGCTACAACAAGGCAAAAGCAAACAAGAAGTAGTTGACTATATGGTGCAGCGCTACGGTAATTTTGTCACGTATGATCCACCGCTGGCACCCTCAACACTGCTATTGTGGCTGATTCCTGCGGCATTATTGTTAATCGGTATTTTCACTTTATTCCGACGCAAACCGCACTTGCGGCATCAGCCAACGGATTCTGCGCTTGATCAGCAACGTTTGAATAAGATTCTACAGCCCGACGATAAGGAGAGAAAATAATGTTGTGGCTCGTTTTTTTACTGCTCACCCTCATTACTGCATTACTGGCATTTTATCCGCTACTGCTGAAAAATAAGAATAAAAGTGCGGTTCAGCAGCAAGATCTGAATCGTGCCTTTTATTACGATCGGCTGCAAGAGTTAAAACAAGATAATGAACAAGGCTTACTCGACGATCCGCAACAGAGTGAAAGCGAATTACAACAACGGCTGCTAAACGATATTCCGTTACAACACGCTGAAACCCAAAATAGCCGCTTAAAAAACGGAAAAATATGGTTCACTTCCGGCACATTAGCACTGACAGCAATCGCTTTAGTCACCTATTTTAGTGTCGGTTCATGGCATGGCGAGAGTATGTTAGAAAATGCCCACGCTCAGCTACCGCACTTGCAACAACGCTTAGCACAAGAACAGCAACAGCCGTTAACCACGGAAGAATTACAACAATTCACCATCGCACTGCGCGCTGAGCTGCAACAGGCACCGGATAACGATAAAAATTGGTGGCTGCTCGGTCAAATTGGCATGGCAGCCGGCAACGGACAACTGGCGCTGGACAGCTATAAACGCGCCACCGCACTTGCGCCGGAAAATACGGAATATAAGTTAAGCTATGCCAGAGTGCTAATGTTCTCACAAGACGAGAATGATAAAACACGCGGCGAATTGCTGTTGCGTGAAGTAATCAAGCAAGATCATAATAATGTTCAGGCGCTCAGTTTATTGGCATTCAGTGCGTTTGAAAAAGAAGATTACAAAATGGCATTAATGTCATGGGAAATGATGCTGCGCCAATTGCCGCCTGACGATGAGCGCATTCCCTTGATTCAACGCAGTATGAGCCATGCGATTGCCGAACTGAAGGCACAAGAGCAACCGCCAGCGGCTAACCCATAAATTAAGCCATACATGAAGGAAGAGATTTAGATGCAAACACAGTTAAAAATCGGCTTGGTTTCAGTATCCGACCGTGCCTCGCAAGGCATTTATACCGATCAAGGCATTCCGGAATTACAACGCTGGTTGGAAAACGCCTTAACCGAACCTTTTGCTGTCGAAACCCGTTTAATTCCTGATGAACAAACCGAAATTGAGAAAACCTTAATTGAACTGGTTGATCAGCAACATTGTCACCTGGTGCTTACCACCGGCGGCACCGGCCCAGCCAAACGTGATGTCACGCCTGACGCTACGCTAGCTGTTGCTGATCGTGAAATGCCGGGTTTTGGTGAACAGATGCGCCAAGTAAGCCTACATTTTGTGCCAACTGCGATTTTATCGCGCCAAGTCGGTGTGATACGTAAACAATCCCTGATTCTCAATTTACCTGGCCAGCCGAAAGCCATTAAGGAGACGCTGGAGGGGGTTAAAGATCAACACGGCAAAGTGTTGGTCAACGGTATTTTTAGCGCAGTTCCGTATTGTTTGCAGTTGATCGACGGCATTTATATTGATACAGTGCCAGACATCATTGAAAGTTTCCGCCCTAAATCGGCGCGCAAAGAATATAAGGAATCAACATGAAAAAAATCGAAGCGATTATCAAACCATTCAAATTGGATGATGTGCGAGAAGCCTTATCCGATGTAGGCATTACCGGCATGACAGTTTCCGAAGTAAAAGGATTTGGTCGCCAAAAAGGGCATACCGAAATCTATCGCGGCGCTGAATACATGGTTGATTTCTTACCTAAAGTTAAACTAGAAATTGTGATTGCTGACGAACAAGTGGATGCTTGCGTCAATACTATTATCGAAACGGCGCAAACCGGAAAAATCGGTGACGGCAAAATTTTCATCTATGATGTTGAACGGGTTATCCGCATTCGTACCGCAGAAGAAAACGAAGACGCATTGTAATGTTTTTCTATCTGATTGCCTTCGCAGCCGGATTAGCACTCGCCACTCAGGCTGCAATCAACAGCCAACTCAGCAAAGCCGTCGGCGAGCAGCCTGTGGTTGCAGCATTAATCTCCTTTTTTACCGGCACCCTATTGCTACTGTTCATTACGCTAAGTAAAGCCAACCTCAGCGAAATCTGGTTCAACCTGCCTCATCAACCTTGGTGGAAGTGGATCGGCGGCCCTTTAGGCGCAATGGTCGTGTTTACCACCGTATTGCTTGCGCCAAAAGTCGGGGTCAGCAATATGCTATTCTTTATCATTGTCGGACAATTGATTATGGCAATGTTAATTGATCATTACGGCTTAATTTCAATGCCCGTCCGCTCGGCAACCCTCTGGAAATTTATTGGATTAACTGTTGTATTTATCGGCATGACACTGTTCTTTTATGGCGACAAATGGTTTAAATC
Source organism: Testudinibacter crocodili (assembly GCF_006228025.1). Classification (NCBI taxonomy): domain Bacteria; kingdom Pseudomonadati; phylum Pseudomonadota; class Gammaproteobacteria; order Pasteurellales; family Pasteurellaceae; genus Testudinibacter; species Testudinibacter crocodili. The sequence continues at coordinate 2,207 of NZ_VDHF01000033.1, read as the reverse complement.
ATAATCTCAATTTCACTTGCACTCGCTGTAGCAATATGGAAAATAATCTCTTATGTATTGTAGCTACCGCACTTTATATAGTGGAATAAAATAAGAAAAATACAAGGCGCGCCAACGCCGTAGATTTCTTATTTTATTTCACTATACTTTTAAAATTACTTTTTAGGAACTTCACATGATATCAAAACAACAAATTTTAGACGCTTATCACAACCGCTACGCTTGCAAAAGCTACGATCCTAATAAAAAAATCAGTCAAGAAGATCTGACTTTTATTCTAGAAACGGCCCGCTTATCTCCCAGCTCCTTTGGACTGGAACCTTGGCGTTTTCTCGTCATTGAGAATCAACAAATTAAAGAGTTGATTCGTGACATTGCTTGGGGAGCTAAAGATAAGATCATGGATTGCAGCCATTTTATTGTTATCTTGGCTCGCCAGCAAAGTGCATTGCAGCCCGGAAGCGAATACATTCGCCAACAACGCGCAGAAATCATGAAATTACCCGCCGAAGTGATCACATTGTATGAGGGATTTTACCGTAATTTTTGTGAAAACGAATTTAATTTAAACACAGAAGAAGCCTATTACGCCTGGGCAAGCCGCCAGTGTTACATCGCCTTGGGCAATATGCTGACCAGCGCCGCCATGATTGGAATTGACTCAACCCCGATCGAAGGCTTCCCACTTGAAAAACTGAATAACGCATTAGTAGAAGAAGGTTTATACGACCCGCAAGCATTTAAACTCAGCGTAATGGCAGCTTTTGGCTATCGTACCGGCGAACCCCGCGCTAAAACTCGCCGTGCTTTTGACGATGTAGTGAGTTATATCAAATAAAGTAGATATTCAATATCACACTAAATATACCAAAGTGCGGTTGTACCCTGACCGCACTTTTACCTCGTGCGGCTTTGTCAAGCCCACTCAATCAACCGGATTCCCCCTCACCAAACAGCAGTGCCTCCCGGAACTGTTGTGAGTCCGCTGCCCGCTTTAATTTCATGCGCAAGCTGCAGCCAGCAGGGTGCAGGCGGGCTAAATTCAATGCATAATAACGCAGGGAGGTCAGCTTCTTTTCCCCGTTATCTTTACTACTGAGACCACGAACATCCCGATATACCACATCCAACATCCAATGTGCCTTCCTTTTTTTGAGCGATAAATGCTCCCGAATACTCTCTGCTAATTGTGGTAATGCGGCATTTAAGCTGCTGATATAACAGTCTAACTTAGAGTCTAATTTGCTGTTCTGCCCCAACTCTGACTGTGCCTCTGCACACAACACCGTCTGAATCCCTTCCCAGCGCATGGGTTCAGACAACCATTCATCAACCGGTAATTTTTTATACTGTCGCCCAGTATTTATATTTTCATAATAATCAATAACTTGTGGATTTTCTCGTTCCATTTTATGAAAATAGGCTGCAATTTCTTTGCGAAACATTGCATGATTATTATTTAACGCAACCACATAGTCTGCTTGCTTATCCTTTAGTTGCTCAACAATCTTTTTCTGTGTGTTGCAGGCATAAACGGAAACTATCGCTCGTCTCAATTTTAATGTCTGGAGTATTTCCAACACACCTTGCTGTTCATTACGCCAACGTGGAGATTTATGTTGTATCAGTATCACACCGCGCATTTTACTTTGTATGGTAATGCTATGCAGTGCACTTTTCGCCTCATGCCCGAAGCAGTTACGAAGGTTTTTTCCATCCCATGGAATCTGCTCAAGATTTTTGCTCTGACGTAATTCGTTAACAAAATTGATAAAAATATCATTTAATTGGCTTGAATGGAGTTTGCAAACAAGATCAGCGATCGTTTCTTTAGATGGTATGCCTTGTGTAAAAGGTAAATATTGGCGCAACCAAGAGAGATGGCTTTCGCCAAACTGGTGAACATCGCACCATGTTTTTGCTCCTGACAGTACAGCGGTCATGGTTAAAAAAATCAACTCTAATAAAGAATATCTCTGGGCGTCATGCTCAATTTGCTCAGCCTGCGCAAAAAAGTTAAAAAAATCCATAACACCTCCTCAACAATTACGAACAATACATACCTTATAAAGCTTTACGTTATACTTACTATAAAATAATAGGCTGTTTTTTAACAATGGTTATTGCGGTTTTATTGATATCGGCTAAGAAATTGGTGTTGATGCCTGTTTTTTATCCAGCACATTTATTTTTGCGCCCATACAAAA